>NBMH01000122.1:0-7537 GCA_002084875.1 Anaerolineaceae bacterium 4572_78
TATGAGTCCGTTGTCAATTTATTGATAACATTGCCCACAGCGGGTTTAAACTTTGTGGAGCAGTTTATTGGCATGATTAAAACACAATTAACAACAAAGACAATAGATTCAAAAACACCTTATTTATATCCAACAGTAGCCATGCCTGCGTCAAGTTTGCTTGGTTTGGTTGGTGTGATGCCCGATGCAGTGCATGGTGATGCTCTGTCCGACACAAAAAATCACTTGGGTATTTGGTGATGTCGCTCGCTTGTATGGAGATGTACTCGTTTTAATGCAACAATGGCATGGCTCATTAAATTTCAATGATACTCTAATTGCATTGGCATGTCGTGAGCGTGATATTTTACAGATAGCTAGTTTTGATAAAGATTTTGACCAAATCAAATGGCTACAAAATAATCGTCATCATGATGGTAGTCCTAAATTGGCAGAGCTTACTAAATCCGAAATGAGTGGGAGTTTAACAAAATATACTCACAAACTTGCCTAAATTGATATATTGCGTAAAATGAAATTTGAATGGTGTTCCACAATCACCAATTTATCAGTCATATTAATACAAGTAGGGCAAAAATGAAAGTTAAACTTTGGGGGGTACGCGGTTCACTCCCTTCTCCTCTCACATCTCAAGAAGTTCGACACAAAATTTATCAGTCCATCCTAGGGGCAAAAGACATAGACATTGAGAGTCCTAAGGCAGTTCGCGAATATGTCAACTCCCTTCCCCCTTTGCTCGGTGGCACAGCAGGTGGTAATACAACTTGCATCCAAGTTGAAGCAAATGACGAATTGTTTATCATTGATTCAGGTTCGGGGATTCGTGATTTAGGTAGGCAATTGCTTACAGGTCCATGCGGGCGTGGTGAAGGAAAAATTCACCTGCTATTTAGCCATACCCACTGGGACCACATTCAAGGCTTTCCTTTTTTCCAACCTGCTTTTATCAAAGGCAATCGTATTTTTATCTATAGCGTGCATGACTTAAAAAAGGTTCTCCATCAGCAACAAGAGTTTGAGACATTTCCAATTCCCCTTTCTTACATGCAAGCAAAATTTGAGTTTATCCCTCTTGACCCTACTCAAACTATTTTTATCAGCGGAGTCAAGATTAGCTTACTAAAAAATGTCCATCCGGGTGATGCCTATTCGTTCCGATTTGAGGATGAACATTCGGTGTTTGTTTATGCTAGTGAGCAAAAGGTTGATTGGGGACATAGTTCCTCGTTAATCGGAACAGACTTGGCTCGGCGGGCAGGTGTGAAACGATTACTACTTTTCCATCATGACCCAACATATTCCGATGATGACTTAGCACAAATCCAAGAAGATACAATTGAGTATCAAGTTCAAGATAAAACACTTTCTAAATGTGAGGTTATGATTGCCTATGAAGGCTTAGAACTTGACCTTACACCACCCGACGCAGTTGGCTTACGGCGAGTAATGGGTGGTGAAGGAGTTCTTATCACTCCACCTGCTATATTTGATGAGCAGGGTGTCGATAAACTCGAACGCCAGATTATTTATCTTGAAGAAGTCGGCTGGCCTTCTTATGTGGTCATTGACTTATCACAAGTAAAGACCTTAGCAATTGCTGGTTTACAATCGTTAATATCCCTCCGCCGAGAGCGAACAGATACTGCCTTAGCTTTAGCAGGCCCATCAGAAGCCGTACTGAAAGTTATTAAGATAACTGGTTTTGCTGAATTTTTCACCATCTATACAACCGTACAAGATGCTCTCATGATGCTCAAAACGCAAACTACAGCCGAGTTACCAGGTCAATTTTTAAGCAATCGTTATCGCATTGAAGACAAATTAGGTGAGGGGCGGATAGGAACTGTTTTTAAAACCGTAGATATAATTATGAATAATACTGTTGCGGTCAAAATTTTATCATCATCATTTAGCAAGCATGCTCTCAATCAATTCTTGAAGTATGTTCGTCCCTTGACCATGTTGAACCATGCTAACATAATTCAAACAATTGATTATGCGGTTGAAGACGATATGTGTTACATTGTGGAAGAACTTATTGAGGATGGCAAAACACTAAAGGAATTTGTTGCTGAAACTCCAAGTGGTTCACTTCCTCCCAAGCAAGCCTTGCAAACTGCCTTAAGCATAGCTCAAAGCTTGGAATATGCCCATTCACAAGGTGTTTTTCATGGTGATTTAACCCCCAACAATATTTTTGTAACAGATGTTATCAAGGTTGGTGATTTTGGTTTAGGGCGTTTAGAAGAAGGCTACCAACTTCTCAATGAGAGTTCAATTCTATTGACTCCAACCTACTTAGCACCCGAACAAATTTTAGGTCATGTGTTGAATACTGGAGTTGACTTATACTCATTTGGAGTAATTCTTTATGAACTTTTCACCGGCAGTGTGCCTTTTACAGGTACAGACCAAGAAATATTACAAGCACATCTTGACCAAGAACCCACTCCACCACGTAGCTTAAACCCCCATTTATCGCGTTCATTGGAACACCTTATACTTAAACTGTTATCCAAAATTCCTGATGAACGTTACACTTCTGCCCAACAAGTCCATCGTATCTTGAGCAATATTTTAATCGCTGAAGATGATAAAACAGGTATACCAAGTATCATTCGTCATACAGGTGGGACAATGATTGGGCGCGAGAAACACCTTGAAAAGCTCATAAATTCATGGAAAGAGATTCAAGCAGGACATGGTGAATTGCTTTTCATAACAGGGGAAACAGGTGTTGGAAAAACGCGGTTAGTTCAAGAATTAGCTTCCCTTGTTCATCCCGCTACAATTGTCATGGGAGCATGTAGTGAGCGAGATAGCGGCGGACACGCCTATCAGCCATTTATAGATGCTTTGCAAACCTATCTCTCAAGCATATCTTTGACAGATTTTGATGAGCAAATCAGATTGCTTCTTAGTGATATGTTACCTCATATACCTGAAATTCATAAGCGATTACCAAATTTGCTTGAGCCGCCTCACTTAGAACCACGACAAGAACAACTACGCTTTATGACAAGTGCCAGCAAATTTGTTGAACTTGCCACCCAAAAACGTGCATGGCTTTTTATATTGGATAATCTTCATTGGGCTGACCAAAACAGTTTAGATTTACTAAGATACATGGCACGACAAACAATCAATACTCCTCTTCTTATCGTCTGTATCTATCGCGATACCGAATTGGCAAAGAATCAGTCTTTGCGTGATTGTCTGCGTGATTTGAGCCGAAATCCAACTTATCGTTTAATCCACTTGGAACGACTAACAGAAAATGATATCACCCGATTCTTATCCGACCTGTGGGGGGAATATGTACCTAGTGAATTAGTAGAACAAATTTTCAAACTGACAGGTGGCAACCCATTTTATATTGAGGAAGTTACCCGTAGTTTGAGTGATGAGGGACTGGTTACGCTAGAAGATGGTGAATGGCATTTCGCTGAACTAGAAAAGATAAAACTACCGCAAAATGTTCGTGATACTGTACTTCTGCATGTTACTCATTTGAATACGAACACTCACACTCTATTGCGACAAGCGGCAATCTTAGGCGTAAACTTCAAATTCCGTGAACTGCAAGAAATGAGTGGTTTAACAGAATGGCACGTTTTAGAATACCTCGACTCTGCTATAGAACGCAATCTAATCCAAGAATCACCAGGGGGTACAAAACTTTTCTTTACTCATCCTGAAATTCAACGTGTGTTTTACGAGGATTTGAGCGGCATGCGACGCAGATTGCTTCACCGTCAAGCAGGTGAGGCTTTAGAACGGTGTTATGCCGACGATGTGAACAGCGTGGCAAGTGCGTTATCTCATCATTTCAACGAATCAGGTGATTTTGAGAAAGCACTTAAATATACCATTGAAGTGGGTATGCAGGCAAAAGCAAAGTATGCCAATAAGCTTGCCTTGAAATGGTATCGTCGAGCCTTACAAGTGTTAGAAACCATGTCATTTACCACATCACCTCAACAGAATGTGTTTGCAATCAAAACTCATGAGTCGTTGGTTGAAGTCTTGACGTTGTTGGGTAACTTAGAGGAGGCATTACATCATTGTAACTTGGCAAATGAACTGTTTGAGGATATGCCTGATTCACCCAATAAATGGCATAACTTGGCACGATTATGTCGAAAAACAGCCGCCGTTTATGAAAGACAAGGGGAATATGAAACTGCCTTTACAAAACTTCATCAAGGCTTAACATACTTACATGAGATAGCACCAAATGACCCCACCACAAACTCTCCCATTCAAAGGGGAGGAGTAGCAATGGATGGGGTTGAATCAGCCCATATTTATGGGGTTGGGGCAAAAATATACCTCATCCAACAAAATATTGAAGAAGGTATTGTCTGGTGTCAAAAAAGTATTGAATCAGCCGAATCTGTTCAAACACACGAAGGATACCAAGCAACGGCTCGAGCCTTATCTTTGTTAGGTAGTTTTTATGAACTACAAGGTGATTTGCAAAAAGCTATTGAATTTGGCAAGCAGAGCCTTGAAAAATACAAGGATATCGAAGATAAAGATGGGCAATCAAACAGTTATATTAACTTGGCAAAGACCTATTTTACCTATGGCAATTGGCATCAAGCAGGTGAAGCTTGGCAGGAAAGTCTAACCATAAAAGAATCAATCGGCGATATTTATGGGCAGGGACTTATCCATTACAACCTAGCACATCTTGATTTTTATCGTGGAGATTTGAGCCAAGCAATTAGACGATATAAAAAGAGTATTACCATAATGGAACAAATTGGGGTACCATTGTATCAAGCGATAAGTCTTAATAATATTGCCCTAGTTTACATTGCTAAACAAAATTGGACTGAAGCACAAGCAAGCCTTAGTCAGTGTGAGTCTATCTTTACTGAACTTGAAAACGACATTTACATATCAGAATTAGAACGTCATTGGGCATTGTATTACTTAGGGATGAGTGATTATAACCAAGCATTGATATATATAAACCGTTCTATTGAATCAGCCGAACAGAAAGAAAACCATGCTGATTTGGGCATGTCGCAACGAGTATTAGGGGCAATCTTGCTTACCCAAAACGAACTAGACTCGGCAAAAACTGCTCTACAAAAAAGCTTGGACATTCTAACTAATTTGAATCGCAGTTATGAGATGGCTAAGACAAAAATGTACCTAGCTCAACTAGATATAAGACATGAGGCAATAGCTGAGGCAAAATCGAAATTGAAAGATGCTTTGAAAATTTATGGGAAATTAGGTGCCAAAGTTGATTTGTCTGAAGCTGAATCATTGATGAAAATGTTGGAGTAAGGAATTCGGAATAGGTTGAGGACAATGGTCAACCATTTTGCTAAAAAATACCAGCTTTATCTAGAAGGCTGTGCAGTTTTTATCCTAGCGGCATGCTTTCGTTTGACTGACTTGGGCGTGTTTCGAGTTGTTGACGAAGATGACCGTTGGGACTGGGCGGTACAGTTTTTTCAGGCATTGATTCGTTTTGATTTTGCTGATACACTCATCGGCGATGGTTATCCAGGCGTGTTTCCAGTATGGCTAGAAACCTTGTGGCTTTTTGTCGCCAGTTTTGCCATTTCTCTACAACGGCATGGAAAGTCGGCGACATCGTCAGCAGTGAGCATATTTTGCATGCTGATATGCTTCCCTTGCCAATCGAAATTCATGCGGGGTTGTATGATGTGCATACGGGGGAACAACTGCCAATTATAAAATCAGGACAAAGTGTAGGGGATACTGTCGTGCTTTTGAAATTACCATAAAGTGCATCTGATGATGACAAATCATCCCCACCCTAGCCCCCTCTCCGTACGGGAGTGGTCGGGGTGGGTTCTACAACACTCTGTGATTTCATGTCAATTCCCAAAGAGCCAAAATAAACTAGCTTTGACCAAAAGCCGCTTTGACTTCAGGTGTCAGTAGGTAATAGATAATTATCGCTGAGATAACTATGCCAATTATTTGGCTTCCAAACGTTGCCGAACCAGCGATAATACTGATGACTGCCATTAATAACGATAGCCCTTGAGCGACAAGCCCCAGCATCCAAGCCCATGTTTGAAGTGTCCAAGCACCGTAAGCAAAAGCTAAGTTGAGCAATCCTAAAATAATCACGATGACTCCAAAAACAATAGCGACAACACCTAAACCTACCGCCGCCGCTCCTTCTCCACCACCTCCTATTACACCTGCACCTGTTGCCATTCCACCGCCAAATACAGCACACAGTCCTCCAAGTAGTGAAAAGGCTCCGCCAATACCTGCTAAAAGAGCCAAAATTGTTACACCTGTTGGGCGTTGACTCATGATACACTCCTTTTAGTTTATCGTAAAATTAAAACGTAAATCATACATCATTATTGATTATACGCAAAAATAAATTTAATGCAATTTCCATACAGTAAGGTAGATTTAACTCTTCGTCTCTTTAAACTTTTGGGTGGGTATACCAACGAGAGAGAGTGAATAATTACACCGATATACTTTTTTTGCTCATTTATGATAACTAGGGTATTATAACGTCCTATTCTTTTTAGACTAAAGGACAAAGCATAATGTTTTTCGACCAGGTTAAAATCAATGTAAAAGCAGGTAAAGGCGGCAATGGTGTTATCTCATTTCGCCGTGAAAAGTTTGTTTCACATGGCGGACCTTCAGGAGGCAATGGTGGACGTGGTGGGCATATTACATTTACAGTAAATTCACAATTGAACACCTTAATCCGTTTCAAAAAGAAAGCCCATTTTAAGGCGGGTAACGGTTCGCATGGCGGTAGTAAAAATAAAAATGGTTCTATGGGAAATGATTTAATTATTCAAGTGCCAGCAGGTACGGTCATTTACCATTCAGAAACAGGAGAAGTTATGGCTGACCTGGTGGAAGAAGGTAAAAAAGTTATCATTGCACGTGGAGGAAAAGGTGGGCGAGGTAATACCGCTTTTAAAACATCTGTACGACAAACGCCACGCTATGCCGAACGAGGATTACCAGGACAGGAATTTTGGATAACACTAGAATTAAAAATTATTGCTGATGTGGGCATTATTGGTATTCCAAATGCGGGCAAAAGCACCCTACTGGCATCAGTCACAGCTGCTAAGCCAAAAATTGCTGATTACCCTTTTACGACCTTGCAACCAAATTTGGGGGTAGTGTTTATCGACCATCGCGATTTTGTTATGGCAGATATTCCTGGTCTCATCGAAGGGGCTCATACAGGAACAGGCTTGGGACATCAATTTCTACGGCACATTGAACGAACACGCCTTCTCATTCATCTGCTAGATGGCACTTCTGAAAACCCTATCACCGAACTTGAGAAAATTAACAAAGAACTCAAACTGTTTAATCCTATCTTGGCAGAAAAACCACAAATTGTTGTCTTAAACAAAAAAGATTTACCTATGACTCATGAGCATTGGTTGGCAGTACAAGAAAAGGCAAAATCACTTGGCTATCCTGCCGATTTTATTTCGGCTGTGGCTCAAATGGGAGTGAAAAATTTAATGCGGCGTGTCATGGAAATTCT
>NBMH01000122.1:7581-8068 GCA_002084875.1 Anaerolineaceae bacterium 4572_78
GGTGACCAATCCTTCACATTAGAAAAAATTGATGAAATATATCATGTCAAAGGACAAAAAATTAAAGAAATTGTGCTTCAAACATATTGGGATAATGAGGATGCGGTTGAGTATGTCCACATACAATTAGAACGAATCGGTGTTTTACCTGCTTTGCGAGAGGAAGGTGTCAAAGATGGGCATACCGTTTTTTTAGATGATATGGAATTGGAGTGGATGTGGTAAAAATTGGGATTTTAGGCGGTACTTATGACCCAATTCATCAAGGGCATATATCCTTAGCTCATCATGTCTATCATAACCTCAACATAAATACCATTTTATTTGTTCCTGCGGCTGACCCACCACACAAGCAAAACAAAATAATTACGCCTGTTCATCATCGTTTAGAAATGGTATCATTGGCAATTGCAGGCTACCCTTATTTTGAACTATCGCGGGTTGATATTGACCGTGAGGGTCCGCATTATTCAGTTGACATGATACG
>NBMH01000123.1 GCA_002084875.1 Anaerolineaceae bacterium 4572_78
TGATATTGGTCAAGTTTGTTGTAATAATCGTGAATTGCTTTTTTGTCCATGAGGAATATTGTATGCAGATTATGCAAATAGTCAAAAACAGAATATCTGCATCAGGTACTTCTTGAAATATTCCAATTGACTTTTGGCAAATTCTCAAATCCATGCTACAATATCATTAACTTAAATATGGAGGGCTGCATGGAAAACGAAAATAAAGAAACCTTCGGTGATTTTGGTATGGCGAAGGCTATGAAATTTCTCAATATACCTTATTATCATTTTTGGAATATTGATATTAAACCAATATCACCAAGTATTTTCCTTGAATTGGGATTGAAAAACGCACAAAAGCATATTACTGTTAGTACCAATGAAGTTGAACAAAAGCTATATGCTGAACTTGTATTTTTAGAAGTATTAAAAGACCGCGACTTACGCATGTGGCAAGAACGATATCTTGGTACAGAGAGACCGTTTCGCGGGCGGGTTGATTTTGTTTTTACCCCAAACCAAGTCACAATTGAAACACCTTATCTTGTTGTTTCTGAGGCAAAAAAAGAGGATTTTGAGCAAGGCTGGGGGCAATGTCTCATGGCAATGAAAACATGCCTAATGTTAAATGAAAAAGAAGAAAAAATCTTTGACATGTTGGGCATTGTCAGCACAGGTGAATTTTGGCAATTTGGTAAGCTAACTGTGGACAATCAATTCTATAAAACTATTGGTTACACTCTAGCCCAACCTGATATTCTGCTCGGCATTTTGGATTATATGTTTAGCTTGAGTGAACAGAATATGACTAAATAGCACCATCATTTTGATTGTGTATGGACAGAATTGATTTTTAACATCTCGAAAGGAGATATTACGAAATGTCACGATTAAATTTTTTCTCATTACTTTTTAGTTTATTTGTGTTAATATTTATTGTTGGATGTGCCTCCACACCTAATGCACCTACGACTGTCGTTGAGGAAGAACCACCAGGTGCTACAATTGATTCTCCGACTGATGGAGATTATTTTTTGGTGGGTGAAGTTATTAACATTAGGTCTACGTCAAAACATCGGCGGGGAATCGTTCAAGTTGAGTTGTTGATTAGCGGACAATCTGTACGGACTGATAGAAATCCTGACCCTAAGCCAAATACACCCTATATTGTAGGGCAAGCTTGGACACCTGTTAAGATTGGTACCTACACTGTCCAAATGAAAATCATAAACACAGCAAATATCGTGGGCAAATCGGATATAATTCGTATTCATGTGGTTGAGAAACTACCCGTCAGTGTTACACCAACGAGTCCAGTTGATGTTATTCGAGAAAATACTCCCACGCTTGTTCCCGTTGGCAATATTGCAAGCACCACTTCGGCTGTGGTTGTTCCAACTTTTACACCTCCCAACATAGTGCAACCATCTCCCACAACTGTGATTGTTCAAACATTAACCCCTCCCAATGTAGTGCAACATTCTCCCACAGTTACGGATGTACCGACATACATTACAGCTACGCCGACGCAAGTTAATGAGCCAACACCTGCTCCTCTACCAACTCATCCTAATTTTCCTGACACGGGAGTCCAACCTGACCCTCTATTTGAAGGTATCCTTATTGAATTGGAAGACGATGCTCAACGGTTGGGACATCCTTTGGTACGGGCGATTGCTGAGCGTGAGTTTGCTCAACAATATTTTGAAACAGGGGTAATGTTCTGGTGGGATAATCCCGAATCTGCCAATGATATCTGGGTCATGTATTCGTCAGACGAGACACTCAAGCAAGGTGCTACTTGGGGACGCTATGACGATACATGGGACGGGCAAAATTTGCATGCTTGCCAGGAGGCATTGGTAAATGGTGAAAAGGGACCTGTACGTGGTTTTGGTAAGGTCTGGTGCTTGGAAGAAGGAGTTCGACTTGCTGTCGGAAACCCGCGTGATACGGAACGTGGTTCAGGTGGAAATCCGCCGTATAGCGTCATCCAATATTTTCAAGGGGGAATTATTTTGTATAACCCTATCAACTCTCAAGTATTTGTTCTGTTTAATAATGGGGATTGGCGAATGTTGATTCGATAAACTGTAGCCGTTTACCTATGGTTGCCCAACTTTTTCTTTCATAATCAACGCCGAACTGGTTTGTTCAGTCCTGCTTTCAAAACTTCCCCATAAGTTTTCATTCGTGCAAATCGCAAAGGACGCTTATGACCCACAAACCATTTCATAAATTCTATTTTCCATTCCAGTATAATAGTAACTAACAAAAAAAGTTGCACAAGCCAAGCCCATTTTCGTCCAAACCATTTTTCGGTGTAACGAATTTTACTTTGTTGGAAACGGATAATGCGATTAGTGATGACCTGTTTACTCGATTCACCTTCATAATGAATCACCGTAGCATGAGGCAAATAGTGAATAGCCCAGTCAGCTTGCTTGCATCGCCGACACCAATCAGCTTCTTCAAAGTACATGAAAAAAGACTCGTCCAAGCCACCGACTGTTTCCCATGCTGTTCGTCGTATAAACAGTGCCGCTCCGACAAGCCAATCAACCGCAGTTATTTCTGTGTCAGAAACATCAGCAAAACGATAATATCGCACAATGTTACTATTAGGAAACCATGTCTCTAACAATGTGCTTTCAAAAAATAAACTGCCAATCGTTGGGAAACGACGGCGAGATGATTGAATCGAACCATCGGGATAAACAAGTTTGGGTCCAACGACTCCAACTTTGGGGTGATTTTTTAGATATGTGAATAACTTGGTTAGGGTGTCAGATTCTAAACGAGTGTCGGGATTTAGGAGGAAAATAAAATCTCCTTTAGCATGCCGAATAGCCTGATTGTTTCCTCGTGCAAAGCCGATATTTTCATGATGAGCAATGAGCTGAATATAGGGAAACAACTCTTCAACCATCGCTACTGTGCCATCGCTAGAATTATTATCAAAAACAATAACTTGCAACATGTGCTGAAAATCACAGGTAAAGATAGACTGCAAACATTGTTGCAGTAACTCAGCGACATTCCAACTGACGATGATAATTGAAATCATGTTTTCTCTTTTCATGATTATAGCAAACTTGATTGTGTTGGCTGTTCAGGGTCATCAAATCCCAAATGCTGATATGCTTTTGAAGTTGCCTTTCGACCACGTGGGGTACGCATGATAAAACCAAGTTGTAACAAATAGGGTTCGACCACATCCATGATAGTGTCCCCTTCTTCGCTGATGCTAGCCGCAATTGTGTCTAAACCGACTGGTCCACCATCAAATTTATCAATGATAGAATGTAGCACTTTGCGGTCTAAATTATCTAATCCTTTTTTATCAACTTCCATGAGCATGAGAGCGTCATTAGCAACTTCACCAGTAATTATTCCATCAGCCTCCACTTGAGCAAAGTCTCTAGCCCTTTTCAAGAGGCGGTTGGCAATGCGGGCAGTTCCTCGTGAACGAGCCGCAATTTCCTGGGCACCATCTACTTTCACAGGGACATTTAACACTACAGCAGAACGAGTAACAATCTTTTCTAAATCTGCTTGGCTATAAAAATCGAGCCGAAATATAGAACCAAAACGGTCTCGTAATGGCGAGGATAACAATGCTAAACGTGTAGTTGCTCCTAAGATGGTGAAACGAGGCAATTTAAGACGAATATTCCTAGCACTTGACCCTTTGCCAATTATAATATCGAGGGCGAAATCCTCCATGGCAGGGTATAGTATTTCTTCGACAGCTCGACTCATGCGATGAATTTCATCGATAAAAAGCACATCACCTTTGCGAAGATTGGTTAAAATAGCAGCTAAATCACCAGGACGTTCAATGGCAGGACCAGAGGTAATTTTAAGATTAACTTTCATCTCATAAGCAATGATGGTAGCCAAAGTTGTTTTACCAAGTCCAGGCGGACCATACAGCAACACATGGTCGAGTGGTTCCTCACGTTGCTTAGCCGCAGCAATTAAAATTTTAATGTTTTTCTTAACCAAATCCTGCCCAAAATAATCATCCCATTGAGTGGGACGGAGATTTTGGTAAATTGATTTGTCTTGTGGTTGTGCATGTGGTGATACAGAGCGATTATTCATAGTGATAAAATTACATCAACTCAAACAGTTTGGCAAACTTTGTCGTTCCATAAATACCAAGCCATGTTTTTTGTTTTAGCATTAAACAGCCCTAGCACCTATTAGGTACGAAGTTCTTCGGGACCAAAACTATCAGGTAACAGTTCAGCTAATTGATAAATTCGATGGTTGCCGCTTGTATCAGCCACGATAACGATTAAATTTGGAGCAAATTCACGTAACACTTGCCGACATACGCCGCATGGCGAGCCTCCATTTTCGGTTATGACAGCAATTGCCTTAAATTTTTGTTCACCTTCACTAATCGCTTTGACAATAGCTGTTTGTTCGGCACAAATTGTAGGGCGGTAAGCCGCATTTTCAACATTACAGCCATTATAAATTTCGCCCTCCGTTGTGAGCAGTGCCGCCCCCACTTTATAATTTGAGTAAGGGGCATAAGCATTTTCTCGTGCTTGGCGAGCAGATTCGATAAGAAATGTCCAATCTTTATTCATGATTTAATTAAACTCCTTTTAGGATAGTATCCTCGTACAGAAACGAGGGGACAAATAATTGAGTTAGGAGCAATGAGCGTTCCAGGATTACACACAGTATTACAACCAATAGATACATTATCGCCTAAAATCGCTCCGAATTTTCGGAGCCCGCTGGGGTATATATTTCCATTGATATTAACCACAACTTCTGTACCTCGAATTTTGAAATTGGCAAGTTTTGTCCCCGCCCCTAAATTAACATTTGTTCCCAAAATGCTATCTCCCACATAAGCAAAATGTGCCGCTTTGGCTTTGTTGAGGAAGATGCTATTTTTTACTTCGGTCGCATGCCCGATAATACATCCTTCTCCCGTGATGACCTTACCACGAATGTATGCTCCATGTCGTACCACTGTTTTGGGACCCAAATAGGTGGGACCTTGAATGTATGCTCCTGCTTCGACAACTGCTCCTTGAGCGATATAAATGTTATTTCCAATCAAATCGGCATGGGGATGCACTTCTCCTAAAATTTCAGGTTTGAGAATGTCATTTAGATAATCTTCAATAATGGTCAATGTATCCCACACATACTTGATTCGTTCATCGTTGAACATGGCTTTATGCTGAAAGGTGTCTAAATTGAAAAAATGGGTAATATCTAACATAAAACATCTCCTCCTTCCTTTCCATTTTACTTGATTGACACTAAATTGTACAATCATGACTATCTTTTTGGTACATGTATTTCTTGAATAATATTATGCTAATTTACTCCTCCTCTTGTCAGTAGACCCCAACCCCCAGCCCCTTCCGCGAGGAGAAGGGGAGTAAGATTCACCTTGGTGAGGTATTTAGGGCTGTTTAATGCTAAAACAAAAAACATGGCTTGGGATTTATGGAGCGAAAAAGCTTGCTTTTTCATGTCAAAGCAAGCTTTGACCCTCCAGTTTATCTTGTCAAAAAATAGCATTGAACAGCCCTAACCCCGCAGGCGGGGGGATTGAGGGGGGTGTAGATTCCCTTCTCCCTGTGGGGGAGGGCAAGGGTGGGGGTGAATGGTTACAGTAGCTAAATTTTCTTCCTATGATACTTTTTTAGAATGCTATCAATAAGTGAAGGTGAAACATGAATATTGGTTTGAAGTAGCTTTTTAAGAACTTGAGGTAATTTTATTTGTTGTTGCTTACTTGCTAACAGCAACAAGCCAAGTGTTCCCGTTATATTCAAACTACGTTCTTTAGCTGTTAAACGACCTGCTTTATCATCAATGATGAGTAAATCAGCATGAATAGATTCCGCAAGAACTATTGCTTCTTGTTCACCAATATCCAAGTGATGTAAGGTGGAGTCAACGATTGACACCTGATGAATCTCAATCCAATTTGGTGCTGACCTCATAAAATCTTGTACCAAATTGGGTGTATTGAGATGAGTTAGTTCTTGAAATACTGATTGAGGAATATGGATTTTGGTGAAAATCTGTGGCAATAATCTATGTTCTCGAATCATGACCAAATAACGAATTGGTGAGGTATTAGAAACGACAATTTTCATCATGCTTCCTCACCATACAACGAATCAAGTGTATGAACATCATCCTCAAAATCATCCGAGTCGTAATATTCTTGACAGTTATGCTTTTTGAATATAGACAATGTATCTTGCCAAGTAGTATTAAGTAGGCGTTGTGCTTGCTTGAAAGTGATATAGTCTACTCGATATAATTCGACAATTAAAACTTCAATCGCTTTAGCCGAAAGTTGCGACCAATGCAATTTGACATTTTGCTGAACAACATAAGGTGGTGTAATTAATGTTATTTCCATAGTTGATTATCCTCTTTTTTAAGTCAGTGATATTATACCAAAATTAATAATATTATTCAAGAAAAGCAATCATGAACTTAACAAAAAAATAAACTCAACTTGACTAACTTAT
>NBMH01000124.1 GCA_002084875.1 Anaerolineaceae bacterium 4572_78
TTTATAGGTGTTGTGCAAGCAATTGAATTGAAATTTGAGGAAAGCAACCATGGTATTGTCCAAATATTATCCGAAATTAAACGATTTAGGGATGCAAACCCATATAATATTGGACAAACTACCTTATTTACGGGACAACATAGTCAAGAAAATAATGAGAAAATCATGAGTCTTTTGATGACATTACTCAAAAAGATTCAAAATACGAAACAAATTAAAATACAACTAGAGGATACCTTTACTTTGAAATTTCGCGTGGTTGAAAATCAAACAGATACAGGTTGGCAACAACAATTAACAGATATTGGTTCTAATGGTACTGATATTTTAGTCAAAGCCATGATTTATATCATGTTACTTGATGTATTTAAAGAAAAAGCTTCAAGGAAAAAAGTCAATGATTTTTATTTACATTGTGTCATGGATGAAATTGGTGCCATTCATTTGAAGAATATTGAGAGTTTAATTCGATTTGCCAATGAACGCAATATTTGGATGATCAGCGGTTCGCCCAATGAACAAGATGCACTTGCTTACAAATATGTATATGATTTCATTAAGGATAATAAAAGTATTACTAAAATTCATCGTTTGATTGACAATAACCAAAGGTAATATTTATGAATTTATCATTAAAATTTTCACGCCAATTATTCAAACTGAGTAACCGAGAACAGATACCAAAAGGACAATTTCGTAGCCAGTCTACTCGAAAATTGTTGCATGTTTTTTTGACTGAAGATGTACTTCGTACCAGTACGAAACGAAATACACAATATATTTGTTGTCCTGATACCAAATACTTAGAAAATTATTTACGTGAAACACATGGTATTACCAACCTTGAAAAGTATATTGCTTTACTTGAAAATACACAAGCTACAAAAAGTGAAAAGGCAATCCATGCTTCTGATACAAAGGTAAAATATAAACGGGTGTTTGATGGTTTCTTTGTTAGAACATATCATGACTTTTTGGGTACGCTTCATGGTCAACCCATTTCATTAAAGCCACTTCATGGTTCATGGTTATACATTGTTGACTTTCAAAAGTTTCATATTAATTCACATATCACCATTGTGGGTGTTGAAAATGTTGAGACGTTTCGCTATATTGAAAGATATGCTCACCTATTTGATTCGATAAAACCACTTTTTTTACTCAGATACAATAACAATGCCTATATTGAATGGCTAAAGCAAATTAAGAATCCTTACTTACATTTTGGAGATTTTGATTTGTCGGCTTTGGCAATTTATATTACAGAATTTCGTTTCAATTAATTATGCGTTATCAAAAAGTACTTGAGCAAGAATCATTAGCTATTTCGTGAGCTACTCAACGCTAAAGTGGTTTGGTAGCTCACAAGCCACAAGAACAAAACCGATAATGGCAAAGGGAGTCAACGACCCACCTGAGCTACTAATGGCATCAGAGGGCTTGTATTAGCAAGCTCTTGTTGATTGGTTAACAATTAATTTTTTATGGAAAATAAATAATGGACTCAACAACTATTTACAACCGATTTCAGCAAATTCATGTATTATTAGATGATGGAGACCGCCAAGTATTAAACAAATTTGATTTAACCTCAACCCAATATAATTTGTTATATCATTTGGGTAAGTACCAAGAAGGATTAACCATCACAGATTTATCTAATTTGTTGATTTGTACACGTGGTAATGCTACCCGATTGGTTCAACGTTTGAAAGAACGCAATCTTATCCAAACAGTACGTGGAAAAAAAGACCGCCGATTAGTACATGCTTCCCTAACTACAGAAGGAAAAAATCTCTTGGAAGTGGCTAGTGTTGCTCATACTGATTCAGTCAATGGACGATTTTGTGTACTTGGACAAGAAAACTTACAACTTGTAGATGAGATAACAAATAAAGTTGCCCAATTGCTTGAACAACAATTGACCTAATAGGATACCGTAGGAAGTCTCTTGTGGTTGCCTTCATTCCTTTGGTTGCCCATCATTCTTAAGAATTTCATCAGAAATACCTCAACTTTTTGACATTTAGGCTAAAATCAATTAGTATTTCCTCATTCATTTTTATTTGTTTTGTGGTATACTTAATTCAGTGAACATCATTGTTGAAACTTGGCGAAACTCATTAAAAACGTTATTACATCTTTACGAAACCAAACGGGGGCCGCTCTTCGTTTTTTTCCCGTTGCTTTTCATCTTTTTTGTCTTTGTAAATATCGGCAGTTATTGGTTAGCCATGTATACCGCCTTTTACAATCTGACACAAGGTGGAGCGGGAATATACTATGCTAAAATACAGTATCCTGTTGGATTTCTAGGGGCATTATTTGACAGCCTTTCATTTTTTGTGACCATCATGATTATTCGGCGGGCTATTTACAGCCGCAATAGTTGGGAATATATCGGTCATCTTTCAATGGATGTGGTCATTGCTATTTTGGCAACATTTTGGGTTCTATTTGTTTTCTCCATTTCAGGATGGATAGTCAATCTCTTTCAAAGTACGCCGCAATCGCTGGTTGCTCGCGGTGAGAGATATGAACAGATGGCGGTTGAAGCTCTAGCTCGCCCCACTGAAAATTTACGGAATATTTATTTTGGCGTTTTGATGGGTATTTCTGCAATGTTACCCACCTGCTTGCACATTAGCATGTTTTTGCGGGCAGCTTATTTACGAGTCACATCATAAAGGAAATAAAATCATGTATCGCATTATTATCGCATTATTTACTTTGTTCATTCTGATGAATCTGCTATCACCCACAAACCATGCCGACCCGCCTGCTTGGTCAGTTGATATTTTGGAATCTAATACTGAACAGATTACTATAGCGTTGACCATCAACGATTATCAATTGGATACTGTATTCCATGATGGGCAATCATACACAAGTGTTCAGGTTAATGATTGGCACAGTTACTGGGGAACGGAGGGACAACCTCGTTTACCGATGTATCATACAACATTAGGCATGGCTTATTTAGGAACACCTGACATTGAGATTCTCGAATCAGAGAGTCATACTGTGAGAGATGTATCAATTATGCCAAACCCTCATTTTATTTTGGATACGTCTACAGGCATGCCACTTATAATTGAGCAATTTACTGTTCCGCAAAAGGTTGCGGACTCCTCTGCTACATACCCTTCTTTTTTAGCGGAATCAACTGATATTGGATTGATTCGTAACCAGCCGATTTTCCAATTGCGTTTGTATCCATTTCAATACAATCCTAACAAACAACATCTTGAAGTGTACGAATATCTCAAAATAAGAGTAACATTCCCTACGGCTGAAAATGGTACTTCTTATCATAAAACAGAAAATAGGTCGCCACGTTTTGAAAATGTGATGAAGCATACAGTGGATAATTATGCTGATTTGGATGTTGTCCATAGGTCGGACAGTAGCATCAAAGATAGCTTTGACAGAAAAAGCGAGTTTTTTCGCTCCAACGATAATAACAACACATTGCTAAAATTAATCGTCGAGGAAACAGGTTTTTATATTGTCACCCGCAACAACCTAGAAACCGCACTCAATCGAGAAGGCATCACCGATTTTTTAAGTGGCGACCCCGATAATTTAGAACTGTATTACCAAGATACACCTGTGCCAATTTTCATGTATGGTCAAACTGCTGACGACTTTTCAGGATTTTATTTTTATAATCAGGCAATTGAAAGTAATTACACTAATGAAAATATTTACTGGTTACATTACAACAACACCCCCGCCATACGCATGTCCGAAATTTCTAGTCCTCCCACCACCAACCCCATACCCTCAGCTTTTACCAACACCCTTCATTCTGAGGATGACCATTATTATGTGCAGACTGTAGGCAACGGCACTGAAAATGACCATTGGTATTGGGAAAAAATGTGGGCAAGTAACTCGGTACCCATGACAAAAACAATGACATTCGATTTGGAAAATGTGGCTACTACTGGCTCCAATGGCAACATAAAAGTGATGTTGCAATCCAAAAATTTCTCAGGCAATCATGTCAGCCGCATTTATCTGAATGGCACATTTATTGATGAACAAACATGGCATGGGCGTGATGAAAAATTGCATAATATATCCGTTTTGCATAGCCTTTTTGTTGATGGTCAAAATACCCTGCAAATTGAATATAGTTTGTCATCAGCAAGCGACTCAACACAATACACTTATCTCAATTGGTTTGATGTAACATATCAAGATACTTATCATGCCGAGGATAACATACTTCAATTTTCAGTGCCAAGCAGTGGTACACACACAATTAATATTGATGGTTTCAGCGGCGATAAAATCCGCATTTTCGATATTACCGACCCACTAAGTCCCACACAACTGATTGATTTGGAATATCAAACTGTACCATGCAACACCATTTGTTTTGATATGACCGCAGATGAGAACCGCCAATTTTTGGCAATGAGCGTCTTAAATCCGTCCAAAGCTACCATGTTAGCCTCGTCGAAAATCATTGCCGATGAGCCGTCGTCATGGAAATCCCCAGCCAATGGAGCAAGTTATATAATTATCACGCATCCAACCTTTTCAGATACATTAAAAACTTTAGCAGATTATCGCACCGAGCATGGCGAAACAGTAGTCATTGTCCAAACTACTGACATTTACGATGAATTTAATCATGGCATTGTTTCCGACATGGCAATTAAAGATTTTCTGATTTATGCCTACGAAAATTGGCTTCCCCAACCTGAATATGTCCTTTTGGTCGGCGATAGCAGTCTTGACCCCAAAGAACATCACTTGGGAGCTTCGTTACCAGATTTGTTACCGACTCATTATCAAGATACAGATAAGTTAGGACAAACGCCGATTGATAATTGGTATGCCAAAGTAAGCGGCAATGATAATTACCCCGATTTATTTTTAGGGCGTATTCCTGTTAGAACAACAAATGAAATGCAAATAGTCATTGATAAAATTATTGCTTATGAACAATCATCCCCATCAGGTCAATGGTTCAAGCGGGCTATTTTTGTGGCAGATGATGATGATAACAGTTTTAGTCCTGACATGGACATATTGGCTAACATGTTGCCAAGTCACATGATGCCTATCAAAATATACGATTATGATTATGCTCATGAAGTCGAAACAGAAATGAACACTGGTGGACTTCTCATGGCTTATTCAGGACATGGAACTGATGCAAATTGGGGACGATGGAACAATAATTATGACATCCTACGCCAAAGTAATATTGCTAATATCAGTCAAGGCGGACAACTAAATCAACAAGGGCGACTTCCTTTTGTTACGGTGGCAAACTGTTTGAATGGATTTTTTGTGGATAGTAACTATAGCGAGGAATTGTTACCCATCCGTTATCATGACGGTTCCCGTTCGATGGCAGAAGAGTTTTTGCTCATCCCCGATGATGGAGGTATCGCTGTGTGGGCACCAAGTAGTTTGGGCTACCCTACAGTAAATACCCTTGTTGCAGGCGAGTTGTATAAAGCCATTCTGACAGATGAAACGGCAATTTTGGGACAAGCAGTCATGATTGGGCAACTAAATGCTATTACTGATGAACCAAATTACACACCATTAATCGAGGCATTTACCTATTTCGGCGACCCCGCCCTTGAATTGAATCTACCACCTACTTTAGAAATAACTGCTCAAGCCATGCCTGACCCCGTAACGATTGGTGAAAGTCTAAATTACAAGATTGATTATACCATCGGCTACGGTCCAAAAGCACATGATTTGACACTAAACAATATATGGGCAAACGATTTAGTTTATTACTCCGATACAGAAGCGGCATGTTCCCAAAATGGCATGCTATGTGAATTTGGTATTATGCCTAAAGGAAGCCATACCTTAACTATCACCATGCAAACTGATGAGCCTATTGCCCACAATCAATCGTTAGCATATCAAGCCACTTTGACGGATACCACCGAAACATCCGACATAATCCAATTAAATACAATCGCTGTTGATAAACCGATTTATGGCTTAACTATCGTCGCTAATCCAAGCCAAATTGAACTTGGCGAAAGCGTTTCATTCATGGCGACAGTGGTTAGGGGTACGAATGTCGAATATACATGGACAATTACAGATGGAAATACGTCTCATACATTTATCGCTACTTCATTAGTTTATACCTATCAATACACTGGTACGCATGCTATGCATGTTACCGCTATAAATGGCAATTCAACTGAAACTGCAACAAGTCAAGTAGAGGTGGGAGATATTCCTCCGCAAGCCGATTGCACCTCGACTTCTCCCGATTTATTCGGAGCGACTACACGTTTTGATGCCAGCGGCTCAATCGGTACTAATTTGGTTTATACATGGAATTTCGGCGACAATACATCTGAAAACACTACAACACAATCCACAATTAATCATAAATATACAACAGTTGGCGATTTTACAGCAATCCTGACAGTTACTAATAGCATGGGGAATGATACCACGACATGCTTGGTCGAAATTCGTTCAAGTCCGACGGCTAACTTCATCATGAACAGTCCCGTCGAACTTGGGCAAACTATGATTTTTACCAATACCAGTACACTCGGCGGCGTTTCAGAAGGAAATACCACATATTTGTGGAATTTCGGCGATGGAATCACCAACACCATGAAAAATCCAACTCATGTTTATCAAAATATAGGAAGTTACAATGTTACGCTTGCAGTGAATAATGGTGTGGCAGTTGACACAGAAACGCAAACAGCAAATGTTACGAACATTCCGCCCGCAGGTTTGCATGTCGAAAATAGTAGCCCTATCCCACTTGGGAGCACGACTTATTTTTCAGCTACTGTAGATATGGGAAGTAACATTGTTTACACATGGGATTTTGGTAATGGAAGCCCGTCAGTTAATGGACAGAATGTGCAGAATACTTTTGGAGAGGTTGGCATTTATACCGTTACCGTTACAGCCGAAAATAATCAAGGGCAAATTCAAGATATAACAATTGTCATCATCGAAGACCGCCCACCTATTGCTCGATTTGACTGCCCGACTATCAACCAAAACACTCGCACTATCAACTGTGATAGTAGTGCTTCTGAAGGAAGTAATTTGATATATATCTGGAATTTCGCCGATGACACTGAACCTATTACGACAACCATGCCGACTGTTGAGCATGTTTATGATAGTCTTGGTTGCTATGATGTCATATTAACTGCCATGAACAGTCAAGGGAACGACTCGACCATGCAGGAAATTTGTCTTATTACCGCACCAACGGCTAACTTCAGTAGCACCAGTCCTGTTGATGAGTTCTATCGGCAAATTGATTTTACAGATACCAGTAATTTTGGTGGAGATGCTGATGGTGTCACATGTGACTGGCAATTTGGCGATGGTCAATCTGAAGTACTCAATCCACCATGTCATACTTCACATGATTATGATTGGGGAACGTACCATGTTAGCTTAACCGTGTGTAATAGTGTACCACCATGTCACACATTTACCGACACAGTTAAAGTTACGGCAGTGCCTATTCCAATTTTAGTAAATACTTCTGTGGAACATACTGCCATCATCACGCAAGGAACACGCATCAGCCACACATGGGGTTTTGATGATGGTTCGGATATAGTTAGCACTTATAATACCATCATCACGCAAGGAACGCGCATCAGCCACACATGGGGTTTTGATGATGGTTCGGATATAGTTAGCACTTATAATACGCCTACAGTAAACCATGCTTACACCAATATCGGCACATATCATCCGTGTTTCAGACAACGCTACAATTGAAGTATTGACATGTCCCACACCAAGTTTTGGCAGTTCAAGTCCTGATGAATTAGGACAGACCACAGTTTTTACAAATACTAGCGATAACGGTGGCGAAAGTGAAAATAACATTGATTATACATGGTATTATAATAATCAAATTAGTTATGATAAACATATCTCTTACACCTATCCGACAACAGGGACTCATGTGGTGACATTAACAGTTCGTAATCGGCTTTGTGAGCAAACAATCACTGACACGGTTGAAATTAATGATGTGCCGATTACAGGCTTGCATATTTGGCATGACAGTCCACAAGAATTAGGTACGGCGATTAATCTGTGGGCTGATAGCGATAATGGTACGAATATTCACTATGCATGGGATTTAGGAGATGGCACAACTGCGACAGGTAAAACAGTGAGTAATATATACGACGATGTCATGACTTATACCATAATTGTAACCGCATGGAATAGTAGCAATTTGATGACAGATGCCCAAGTGGTCACCGTGACCGATATACCGCCCATGCTAAAATGTGTTACCTCATCACCTGACAAAATTAATCAAACAACCCTGTTTGATTGTCAGTTTACAGAGGGCTCAAATTTAATGTTTACGTATGATTTCGGTGATGGAAATATCACGACTACTACAGCAATGACTATAACACATGTTTATACTCAAGTTAATAATTACAATACGACCATAACCTCTACCAACAGTGCTGATTTTGATACTATCACACCTACAATAGCTATTACATCTGGTACTTTTCTACCGATTGCATGTTTTGAAAGTAGTAGCCCCGATGAGCTAGAGTCAACAACACAATTTATCAACTGTAGTTCTGATGGAGCAGAAACAGGCTTGATTACTTATACATGGTCATTCGGAGA
>NBMH01000125.1 GCA_002084875.1 Anaerolineaceae bacterium 4572_78
CCATCGGGCATGACAATCGCCAGCATGCCATCGGGCTTGAGCAAGTTATGACATTGTTCCAAAAACAGGATTTCAGACGATTGCGAATCACGCACCTGCTCGGCACGCGGCTTAAGGCGTTCATCAATCCAATTACGTCCTTTCATGCCTAGCTCATAATCTTCCATGTAACGATGTTCTTCGAACTTGATTTTCGAGCCAAAAGGAGGATTAGTCAAAATGAAATCGAACCTGTCATTTTCAAAACCGTTATTTTTAGTGATGAGGCGAACTTCATCCATACCTTGCAAAGTATCAACGCTGACCACATTCGTATGTCCATCGTCATGGACAATCATATTCATCTTTGCCACACGAGCAATCATCTCCGAAATTTCCATGCCATACAGATTATGTTCAGCGAATTTGTGCCAATAATCACGATGTTGATGGCTGTTCCGTATGAAATAACTTTCATGCACCATGCTGTCGGCTTTATTGCGAATTTTATCGAGGGCATAAAGCAAAAATCCACCACTGCCGCATGCCACATCTAAAACGAGGGAGTCGTTTTTAATCGGCATGACATCGACGATAAATTTGACTATCTGGCGAGGGGTGAAATATTGTCCGAAGTCGCCCCGAAAGAATGACCCCATGAACGTTTCAAAAGCTCGACCTTTGCTATCCAAATCGGTGTCGTTCAAATTGACGCGTGCCAGATAGCTGACGACCGTTTGCAACTCTTCAGCACTCAAGCGAATATCATCTTGGAAAACTTCAGCAGATTTTTGTCGTCCCAATTCGTATAACCCTTTGATACGCTTTTCTAATTCATCGGGCGGTTCTTTCAAATAAAGTTGAAAATGATACGGCTCGCCCAATTTTCGCATGATGCGTGTTTCATCCCACAACTTACAAAAAATGAGTTTGTCGAGTTCGTCGAATGCTTGGGTGGGATTGCGTTTGCCGCCAGCCCAAATCGTATCATGGGCATATTTGAAAATGCGGGTCAATTCATCTTGAGTCACGACTTGCAATTCTGTGCCATTAACTCCTCCTTTGGTAAATTTGTAAGGCAGGACGTTACCACCTAATTTGGGAATATCGGGAATTTCACATGCCACAATATCCATCGCATGTGCTTGCGAAGTGTCGAAATATTTATTGTTGATTTGTGAAGTGACCCAAATAAATTTTGCCTTAATGGCATGGGCATAGCTAAATGCTTGCTTCATGCCTTCTCCAAATGCTTTCGCCGACGCATCGGCATGCTTACATTCGACAACGATATGCGGCGATTTGTGTCGTTCATCATGATAAACGATAATGTCCGCCTCACGCGTAGCACTGCCCATTTTGACGGGAACGAACATGGCGATATGTTTTGGGTCATAGCCATAGTCGAATATCAACGATAGATATGCCATGACCTGTACCTGTTCTTCGGGATTGGTATATCGCCGAGTTTTGTTCAGCATCAAGTAGGTAATGTGCGTTTTATCTTTATTAAATTGAATGAGATTATTTGAAATCCCTTTTTGAATAATTTTCATAGTCATGGAGTCAACCGTTTGGCTAAATCGTCCAATAATATACTTAAATCATAGAGATAATTTGCCAACGGAGTTTCAGCTAAATCAATGACAATAGGCACAGTCATATCAAGCGGGATTTCGCTTGTGATGACGATGGAACGACTAATTTCGACAGTTATATCTTCTTCAATCGGCATTTGAACAGCAATATCGGTGTTAATCGGCACATCGATTGTAATTGGCACGGCAATATCCATGTCAATAGGTATTGTAATGCTAATCGGAATAGTTATATCCCCCACAAGCGGAACAGAAACATTGACTTCTTCATCAATAGGCAAATCGGTTTTTAATGGTACATTGACCGTTTCCTCGATTGGTACTATCATCTCAATCGGAACATTTTTGTCAATATTAAAATTGATATGGACAGGAACATGCTCATGAATCTTTATTTCAGCCGTTATAGGAACAGTTTGCTGAATAGCAATCTCATAAAAAATGGTATCATCAGAAATAGCCTTAACTTGTCCGCTAGCAGAACGAAGGGATTGAATAGTTGACTGTCTGACTTGATTAAGGGTAAATACCAGAGCAATGTTGATGGTAAGTGATGTAATAGCAACTATAAGGGCTAACAATGCTGTTAACACTATTATGATTTGTGAGACGGATAAATTTTTAATCAAGATACACCTCCCAATCTACTAATGGATAGACATCCTATCAAATGTCCAATTGTCACTTATCGGAGCATCATCGATAATCATACGCGGGTTTGAACCATCGGCACCCATGACCCAAATTTGCCATGTCCCATTACGAGCCGAACGGAAAACAATATGCTGACCATCGGGAGTCCAAATCGGAAGTGAGTCATGTCCTGGTGTATTTGTGATGTTTATGGGATTTGACGGATTACTCAAGTATACCACATATACATCGGTTTTCTCATTGCGACTAAAAGCAATCGCTTGCCCACTGGGCGACCATGAAGGAAACGCATCTTTTGTACCTGTTGTTATCCGTTGCCGATTTGAGTTATCTGTATTCGACACCCATATTCCACATACACCAACACATACTCGAATTGCTAAACGATTGCCATTGGGTGACCAAGCAGGCTGCTCACCCAATACCTCTCCTTCTTGGTTAGTACCATCCGAATTTACAAAACGAACTAAATCATTCGTATCTAAACCATAAGAAATTGAATTGCCTGATGACCATGTAACAGATGTAGCCAGTGAATCTTCTTTCAAATTGATAGGGTTTTGTCCTCCAGCAGTCATGACCCATACTCCACGCCCAAAGCCAGTGCCTAGATAATTACTGATGCCATCCTCACCTAAAAAGGCAATTTTACTCCCATCACGTGACCATGACGGACTGGCGGCGTAATCCATCAAAGCATATTGGTCACTGCCGTCCAAATTGCTGACCCATGCTATATGCTTACCTCCATCCCATTTGGTAAAAGCCAGACGATAATTTCCTATGTATACTTCAGGTGTGGCAGTTGCTTTTGCAGTCGCCGTAGAAATTGGTGTATTTGTATGCGTAGAAGTTGGTGTATCTGTAGCTGTAGAAGTGGGCATATCTGTAGGCGTAGAAGTTGGTGTATCTGTAGGCGTAGAAGTGGGCGTAGGTACAGAAGTTAGTGTAAATGTAGGTGTTGGCGGTTCAGTTGTGAATGTTGCCAATATAGTTTCGGGTTCGGTAGTAGACATCATATCAGCAACTTTAAATTCAGTACTCGTTGCCGTTACTGTCGCCGTATCTGGGACAGGAGTCGGAGTTGAGGTAGATGTCGGAATAGATTTCGTAGCAGTATTTGTAGGCATGACAGTTTCCACAACAGCAATTGATGATTCTTCGATTTGAATGGAAGTATTTGTAGGCATGGCAGTGTTCGTCACATCGACGATGGACGTTTCGTCACTTGTCGAATCGCCGCCGATTGAGCTAAAAATAATCGCCATCAAGATTATCAACACAACCACTGCACCGCCAATAAACCAATAAGAAGAATAACCTGTTTTTTTATCATCGAGAGATTGAGACGATGTATCATGCTTTGGTGGCGGGATTTTAGGTGTTACTGCCATAGTAGGAGGTAATTTAACTTTATCTTTATCAATTGATTTATGCGGTATGGATACTGGTTTTGATTCCTTTAATTTGGGAGTAACGGCTACTGGTATTGGTGGTAAACCAGTTGACATCTTTTTTGTAGATTCTTGTGGCGATTGCGATAAAGCCTCATCCAACGCCGAAATTAAATCTGCCCCTGTTTGATAACGGTCTTCGGCTTCTTTCTCCAACATTTTGAGAATGACCGATTCTAATTCCTGGCTTATGTCGGACTGTATTTCGCTTGGTGGTGGTGGGTCTTCTGTCATGTGGAGCATCATAATGTTTAGTGCTTCAGCAGCATCAAAAGGCAATTCACCACAAAACATTTCATATAAAATCACTCCAATTGCATACAGGTCACTTTGCGGTACAACCCCAGCCGAAGATATACCTTGCTCGGGAGAAATGTAGTGCGGCGACCCCAACACCTCTCCTCGCGTGCCGATGTCGGTTAAAAGTGCCAAACCAAAATCGGTCAGAAATACGTTTCCTTGTTTATCAAGCATAATGTTAGACGGTTTTATGTCCCGATGAATGACACCTTTGCTATGAGCATAATCCAATGCTCGACAAGTGTCCCGCACAATTCGCAAAACTTCTTTTCGAGGCATGAGGGTATCATTCTCATGATAATGTTTCAATCGTTCATGCAAGTCTTGTCCCTCGATGTACTGCATTGCCATGTAAAATAATCCATCTTGTTCATCATAGCGATACAATCTGACGATATTCGGATGTTCCAATTGGGCAATTGCCTTCGCCTCGCGTTCAAAACGCATGAGATAATCCGAATCGGCTCGGAATGGAGTATCAATTACCTTAATTGCTACATTGCGTTCTAAACGAACATCCAACCCACGATAGACATGTCCCATGCCGCCTCGTCCTAGTATCTCTTCCAAACGATATTCGCCCAACTGCCGTCCAATCAACGAACCTTGCTTGTGAGGAGTGGATTTTTCGGTAATTTTTTGCAGGGCAGATGTTAAAGCCTCTATCAATTCTTGTCCCGTTTGATAGCGTTCATCGGGGGATTTACTCAAGGCTTTTATCAAAACGGATTCAACTTCGGCATTGAGGGCGGGGTTAAAATCGCATGGCGAAGGAACAGGCAACGTCAGATGTTGCATGGCGATTGCCGTAGGAGATGGGTCATCAAAGGGGACATGATTGGTCAGCATTTCATAAAATACTGCTCCCAACGAATACAGGTCAGATTGCGGCACAGCTTTTGCCGAACTGCGAGCCTGTTCAGGTGAGATATAATGCACACTGCCAAAAACTTCCCCAATCGAACCTTGCTCGATATCCATCACCAAACCAAAATCCATCAAAACGACTCGTCCGTCCTTTTCCACCATGATATTCGAGGGTTTAATGTCCCGATGAACAACACCTTTTTTGTGGGCATAATCGAGGGCTTCGGCACATGCTCGACCAATACGGAGTATTTCATCATGAGGCATGCTTTCGTTCTTTTGACGATGGTCGTCGATTATTTGTCGTAAGTCTTTGCCATCAACGTACTCCATTACGAAATAGTACAAACCATCTTCATCATCGGCATAGTAAATTTGGACAACATTCTCATGCCGCCAAGTGGATATGGTTTGAGCCTCTTTGACAAACCGTTTGGCATAAGTCGGTTTATCTTGATAACGAGCATCAATTATCTTAAGGGCAACGGGACGGTCAAGTTTAATATCCCAACCATAATAAACTTGAGCCATTGCTCCTTTGCCGATAGATTTATCAATCCGAAAAGTAGCAAGTTGTTTGCCAATCAATCGGTCATGAGTCATGGTTTAGCTCCTATTTTTACGAATTTTGTTTCACGGCTTGTTTTGGTAATGCGATGTAGGTCATGAATGAATCGATTTAAGCCGATAGCGTAAGTTTCTAAATAATCTTTAGCGATGCGAATGGCTAAATCCTTGCGACCAATTGCTGACAGGAGTGGTACATGTGGTCGAAAATCTCGCAAGCTAATTCGCATTACATGGTCGGCAGTGGTGATAACACCCCATGCCAACGTTTTCTTTTCGTTGTCATCTTTGGCAGTGATAAATCGGGTCAATGTGCTTGATGGAACAACTGCTCCCACATTGGAAAAAATCTCACGTCCTTTGATGATGTCGTTTAAGACCTCGAATCTACCAGGAATATCGTCGAGCATGCGTTGTAAAGGAGTCGGCATGTGAGCCAACAATTTTATTGTTCCAACGCTACCACTTTCACCTGCATGTGCGATTACTTTTGCCCTAGTCATGACAGCTCCAAAGCCCGCTAAAGTTGCCAAATACAATCGTTGCACTTCGTCGAACTTTCGATACAGTTCGGTACGGTCTCCGTCATAATTTTTATAAGAATCAAGACATTCGATAGCTTGACGATGCAGGTTTAAGAAATCTAATTCTGCAAGCGGCACATCAAAAGACATGGGATAAACTCGGTCGCGTGGCGAACGTTTGCTGGCATCAACAGGGATGAGAATCGGTGGGTTAATTTCAGCAGTATGCGTCATGACATTCAAAGCAGATTGTGCCGCTTTTTGAGTGGCATCATCATTGCCTAATGCCTCTAATTCTGCCCGCAATTTGGGGGCGGGGCGATAAGTGGCGGCATGGATAGCTCGATACAGCACTAAAATATCGTTGACAGTTAATTCGATGAGGTCGTTTCGTTGTTTGAAAAGACGACGCAATTTGAGGATAGGACTAATTTTAGTGGCATCCGTTTCAACACTCACTTCGAGACTAACATGTCTAGCCTCTTTAATGAGATTCCATTCATCAGCCGTAAAATCAACATGCAAGGCATCGGAGCATGATGGAGTTTATCCAAAGTGGCGATGGTGTCTTTCGACAATTTTTTTCGTAAACGACTCCATTCGGTTCGTTTCATGCGGGCGACATGAGTCAGATTGACCGCATGCGACCTCGATTCAGCATTGACGATAGATGCCACATGGTTTCTAATTGTGGTAACATCGGCAGGCTCATGGCTATGCGGCTGGCATGTGGGTATCAGATAATACTCATGCCGATAAATCAAGCCGACGCATGTTTCCTCTAACGAAATTGGGATACGGTTTTCTTGATAAGTATGAGGCTCAAGATACGCCAAAATTGACATTTGTTTTTGATAGGCTGGCAATGCTTCTTGAGTCGTTTTCTCAATCGATTCATGCCATTTACGATTCAAATCATCACTCAAATAAATGATAGCTTTTTGCAAAAACTCGTCGAATTTGCGGCGGCGATAAACAGGATAGGTTTCGCCTGATTTGACATCATCACCACGTTTGTAGGGACGTTTCCGTTCCCAGCGGCGATAAAGTTGAACATAACGTCTAGCATCGGGTTCATGTTGAGTGACCACTTGGAGCAGATGAATATAAACCCGTTCACGCCATTCATTTTCTAGCAGGTCGTCATAACGGTGCAAGGCATGAATTGCTGTCATGACCCATGCTGTGATACGGTCAACGGGATTTAACTCAATGTCATGCTCATTCAACACGGCATCAAAACCATGCGTTTCATTAACATGGCGAGCCGTATCCTCTCGCAAGGCATAATCCACATAAAATTGCCATGTCCCTTCAGGAAAGGCATCTTCAGGATTTTTGCCTGCTAGTGTAAGTAAATTTTGATAACCCCAAATCACAGCCGCAGGCCCGGCAAAAAATGTACCTGGCACATTGCCCGCCGGAACTATCCGACCGACTAATTCAACTACTTCCTCAACTTCGGGTAAGGTCAACTCTGAAAGGGCAGTCGTGTGAATAATTGAGTATGCCATTTTCTTGAGATCACTTACTGTTTTCATCGAGGCTTGCTGGTAAAGTTTTTTGGTATCCGTCATATTTAACCTCTCAATAAATTTTTGATTAAGAATACCATGCTTTAAGAATTTTGTTAATTTTTGCCTTGTTATATTAATTTTATCGAAACCGATGCAAAAACAAAAACATGGCTTGGGATATTTTGCGATATGATTTTCAATCATGTGGTCGCACAATGGAGCATCAAATCGCTTGCTTTGACAGTCAAGACAAGAAAGGTTTTTGAAAACCTTTCTTGTCTAACCATCATCCCGTAAAACCTTGTCTGACACAGGGCTTTCACAAGCTCTTTTGCTTGATTGCTTAACATTTTCATGAAGATATTGCTAGAGCATCCAAGGTTCTTTGGTTAGACCTGACGGGTTTTTAGGAATATATCAAGGTTCTTTGGTTAAACCTGACGGGTTTTTAGGAATATATCAAGGTTCTTTGGTTAAACCTGACAGGTTTTTAGGAGTATATCAAGGTTCTTTGGTTAGACCTGACAGGTTTTTAGAAACCTGTCAGGTCTTGGTACAAAATGTTACTTTATAACCTTCACGAGTATACCTACTTGGCATAATTAGACAATTACTTTTTGGATGAGTTGATAATTGACAACAAGCAATTTAGAGGTAAAATATAGGAATCAAACAATTTTGACTGGCATGTTACTGATGAACATCAACCGCATGCTCACCGTTTAATTGAGGAAATTGATGGAGCGTGGAATCCCTTCCATGACGAGTCATCAGACCAAACTGATGATTTTTCGACCATTGCTCAGGAAAACTTATGAAACACAACGGCATTGATTTATGGATACAAGCTCAATTAGGACAGATTCAAAATGTTGCTTATGCTTTAATTGATGAAAATCTAATTGTATTGACCAAGAGTGAAAATATTTACAATTGGATTGAGGAAGATGTCAGCGATATTACGGGAATATCATTAGCAGATGTTTTTCCTGAATTGATTGGTATTGAAACATTTTTACAAAAATTAGCTATCAACCAATCTGAAGAATATGTGATTCCTAAAATTTACCGTCCAAATGACACAATACTAGGAAAATTTTTTACCATGTACATCAGTCCTTTTTTTCAGCATGGCAAATTATTACTGGTAACGTTGGTTGATGTTACCCTTCAATCGGAATTAGAACAAAGTCTAAGACAAGAACGAAACGAATTAAGACTAAATATTCTAAAACAAAAACGAATAGAAAAAGCATTGTATCTAAGTCAACAACGGTATACCCTAATTGAACATGGTGTAAATGATGGGCTGTGGGACTGGGATTTGCAAACAGATAAAATATACTTTTCGGTACGTTGGAAAAGCATGCTTGGTTATAATGATGATGACATTGGAGATAATCCAAATGAGTGGTTTCAACTTATCCATAAGGAGAATCTTGAGGAATTTAAATCACAAATTGATAACCATGTTACAGGAAAAAGTGAATATCTTAAAGTAGAATATCGAATTTTCCACAAAGATGGTCATTATTGTTGGATGCTTTGTCGAGGCATGGCTGTCCGAGATAAAACAGGCAAATCGTATCGCATGGCGGGTTCTCAAACAGACGTTACCCAAAATAAAGAATTTGAACAACAGTTATACCATTCTGCTTTTCATGATAGCCTCACAGGTTTACCAAATCGGGCATTTTTTATGAAAATATTAGAATCCGTGTTTGAAAAAAGATATCTAAACCCAAATAAGTTGAATGTTATTTTCTTTCTTGATTTAGATCATTTTAAGGTTGTCAATGATAGTTTAGGGCATCTTGTGGG
>NBMH01000126.1 GCA_002084875.1 Anaerolineaceae bacterium 4572_78
GGGCTTGTTAAAATACAAAACCGAAAGAACGTAATTAAAATTGTAGCAATGAGCCGCTATGAGAGTAGTGCAAAATGTAGTGATAGATAATGGTTAAGCCTTATTGAGATATCACTACCTTGTGATATACCATCACCCCAATTAATACCTATAAAATAATCACCTTGATTTTTTGTGATAAGCACAACGTGAAAACATATATTGTTTATATGGTAAAATTTTCGACACCCACTGAGAATTGAATTGAGTCGTCATGAAACCAATATCTTCCCTATCTCTAATTATTCCTGTTTATAATGAAGAGGATAATCTATCACTTTTACATGAAAGTTTAGTCTCAACACTGGCACAGATAGATTATGACTATGAAATAATTTATGTGGATGACGGCAGTAGTGATACAAGTTTTACACTGCTTGAACAACTTGCCCAGCAAGATACCAAGGTTAAGGTGGTACAATTTACCCGCAATTCTGGTCAAACCGCGGCGATTGCCGCCGGCATAGATCATGCGGGCGGGGATGCTGTCGTTTTTATGGATGCTGATCTGCAAAATGATCCGACGGATATCCCAATGATGTTGGCCAAACTCAATGAAGGTTATGATGTGGTCAGTGGCTGGCGCAAGCACCGGCAAGATACTTGGTTGACACGTACTTTACCTTCCCAACTGGCTAACTGGTTAATTTCAAAAATTACCAAAGTGCATTTACATGATTATGGTTGCACCCTCAAAGTCTATCGTCGCGAGGTGTTGCAAGGTTATCGTTTGTATGGTGAAATGCATCGTTTTTTGCCCGCTTATGCTGCCCAAGTGGGTGCCAAGATTGTTGAAGTGCCCGTGAAACATCACCCACGCCGTTATGGTCAATCTAAATATGGGCTTGAACGCACTTTTAAGGTTATCTTGGATTTATTCACGGTCAAATTTTTACACAGTTATGCCCAAAAACCTATTTATGTGTTTGGCAGTGTGGGTATAATATTTATGTTGAGTAGCTTTCTCCTGGTTTCATATTTACTGGTTAGAAAAATTTTATATGGATATTCTCTTGTGACCAACCCACTGCTATTAATGTCAGTCATGTTTGTGATTCTGGGCGTACAGTCAATATTTATGGGACTCATTGGGGAACTGTTGATACGTACTTATTATGAGTCTCAAGATAAACCCACCTATAGTATAGGCCAACTGCTGAATATTCGTAAGGATTAACCCAACATTATGTGCGGAATTGCTGGATTTGTTGGCCCCGGGACTGTGGAAGATTTGCGACGTATGACAACGCTACTTGTCCATCGGGGCCCTGATGCTGAAGGACTATGGTACGATGATACCCAAGGTGTGTATCTGGGACACCGCCGTTTATCTATTCTTGATATTGACGGTGGCAAGCAGCCCATGTGGACAGCCGACAATATGCTAGGGATCATTTTTAATGGAGAAATTTACAATCACATTGAGCTACGCAAGACACTAGAAGGGGAGGGATACCATTTTTCCACCCACCATTCTGATACGGAAGTGCTGCTGCATGGTTATCGTGCGTGGGGCAAGGAACTACCCAACAAACTTAACGGTATGTGGGCATTTGTTTTGTATGATCGTAGTAAAGGTGTCATTTTTGGTAGCCGTGATCGCTTTGGTAAAAAACCCTTTTTCTATGCACATCAAGGAGGTACTTTTGTCTTTGCCTCAGAACTCAGTGCGGTTGTTTGCCACCCGCGTTTAAAACAGCAGTTATCAAGGCTTGCCCTGAAAAAATACTTTGCTTATGGCTACATGCCGGCACCACACTCTATTTATGAAGGCATCTACAAATTGCCAGCGGGTCATTCTTTGTGGTATCAGATGGGGACAGATACTCTAACCATACAAAAATATTGGGATTTTGTGTTAGAACCCTTTGATCACCTACCCAAACATCCTGAAGTTGAATGGTGTGAACAACTGCGTGAACTGCTTGATCGTGCCGTGCAAAGGCGGCTGATGTCTGACGTACCATTGGGTGTTTTTTTAAGTGGTGGGATTGATTCATCTGCAATCGCTGCATTCGCGAGTCGGCATATTAAGTCAGCCAACTTAAACACTTTTAGTATAGGATTTACTGAACCAGACTTTGATGAATCAAGCTACGCTTTGCAAGTGGCTGAGTTTTTGGGTACGCGACATCACCCAGAAAACCTCTCTCTTGAAAAAAGTAAAGCGTTATTGCCGGAAATTGTGGGTAAACTTGATGAACCGATGGGAGATAGTTCCCTTTTGCCCACTTATTTACTGTGTCGTCATGCACGGCAAACGGTGACGGTGGCTTTAGGCGGTGATGGGGGTGATGAATTATTTGCTGGCTATGATCCGTTTAGGGCTTTGCGATGGGCACAATTATATAGTCGTATAATTCCTAAACCCATCCATACCGCTATTCGGATGGTGTTTGCCCGTTTACCTGTTTCACATCGCAATATGAGTTTGGACTTTAAAATTAAGCGTACTCTAGGTGGTTTAAGTTATCCACCCCGTTTTTGGTGTCCCGTATGGATGGCGACATTATCGCCTAGCGAATTAACCGATTTATTTCAAGAACCGATTGATTTAGAAGAACTTTACTCAGAAGCCATAGAACAATGGGAGGCTTGTCATTCAGAAAATCTTGTTGATAAAACTTTACAGTTTTATACAAAACTATATCTTCAGGATGATATATTAGTTAAACTGGATAGAGCCAGCATGTTAGTCTCCTTGGAGGCACGTTCACCGTTTTTGGATATAGAATTAGTGAATTTTGTACGACAGATTCCGAGTCATTATAAGTTCAGACATGGGCAAACTAAGTATCTTTTGAAAAAAGCATTGGAATCGGTATTGCCAAAGAATATTATTTATCGGCGTAAAAAAGGCTTTGGCGTTCCCATTGGAAAATGGTTTTCTAATAAACAACTTTCACTGGAAGATACAAGCGCATTACCCTTGAATCTCAATTTCACTTTGGAAAAAATAGCCGAACATTCCCAACAGAAAGCGGATCAAAGACTTTTTTTGTGGAATCTTTGGGTATTGAATGCTTGGAATGAAAATGTTTTTTAGGTATAAAGTATTTTGTTTGACGGTTATGGCAAACAGAATAGGAGTATTAAATGAACTCTAAGCTTTTATCTACATTTTTGAAGGCAAAGCCTTATCAGGGGCAAAGCCTTATAACGCCTTATGTCGTTATTCTCCTTTTCTTGCTCGCGGCTTTGGTTTATAGCTTATATGGTTTTTATGGTCCTCTTGTGCAAGATGATAGTTTCTATTTGTATTGTGGACAACGGATAGCTGCGGGTGTACCACCCTATGTCGGTGTTTTTCAAGGAACAACGCCAATCGCTTCAATGTTGATGGGATTTGGGGTTATGTTAGCTGAAATGATGGGTTGGAATGACATTATTACAGTGCGCGTGGTTTTCTTTTTCATAAGTTGTTTGACCGTTGTTGTTGTCTATTTACTTGCTGCATATTTATTTAATTCTATGAGGACGGGTGTTTTTAGCGCAATGACTTTTATTGCATTTCACGGTTTTGCGCTGCATGCTGCCTCAGGGCCACGAGCAAAGACACCAATGCTCTTATTTGAAATATTAAACCTGCTTTTTACCGCTAAAAAATTATGGTTTTGGGCCGGATTTTTCGGATCACTTTCATTTCTCGTTTGGCAACCCGCTGGGATTTATCCTCTTATCACGTTTATCATCGCTGTCAGTCAACCCAAGGGTCAAAAGTATCAAGCGGTAAGTCAAACTCTTTTAGGTATTATATTCCCCATGGTCCTGATAGGGGGTTATTTTGCTTATCATCACGCTTTGCCTGATTTATTAGAAGGCTCGTTGTTATTTCATCTTTCTGTACAACTTGATAGAAGTCTTCTTTATGAGACTTCTTTTCTCTCTCGTCTTACACGACCATTGGGTAGTGTTGGTTTTGGATATCGCTCAATGATGTTACCTATTTTTATAGGTTTAGTAATGATAAGTCTTTTTTATTTGTGGAGAAGAACTTATAACAAAAATTGGTCATCAACTCTGACAACGGACCCATTTTCGGTTATCCTTCTCACATTTCCAGCTATAATTATTTGGTCTGTGATTGATTTTCAAAACTATCCTGACTTTTATATTTTTCTTCCTTACGCTGCCCTCGGTTTTGGTCAGTTTATAGTTCTAGCCATTCAACGTTTAGAAGCGGAAATGAATGAATTTCAGTCCATTATCAAATATTCATCAATGTTCCTACTGGCGACAACACTACTGGGGGTATCATTGTATAATGCCGTAACTTATAATAAAAAAAATAATGGGGCATTACATCGTCAAATACAATTTGCACGTCAACTGGAGGAAAGATTTGAAAAGGAATCTGGCACTAGAATGAAACTACTTTCGATTAATGATACCAAAGTATTAGTGTTTCTTAAACGAGTTAATCCAACTCGGTATGTTCTTATTAATGGTGGAGGAGATCATGAATATATACATGCGACGACTCCGGGTGGTTTTGAAGGATGGCTCAGAAGCTTTGATGAATATGATCCAGATGTTATAGTTTTGGGATGGACATGGGGATGGGGAAATCTGAGTAAATTACGCCATTGGTTAAAAACAAAATACACTAAAGAAAAGATAGAAGGAATGGAAGAGGTAGGAGTTGTAGTTTATGTAAAAAAGGGGCAATCCTCCCCAAGTAGTGGTAGTGATTGAGAGACAGATAAACGCACTTGCTTCTTGTGGCCATAAAAATTTACCAATAGGATGTCTATATCATGTTGCTCTAACGTGGGGTGGTGAAAATTCGTTTTCAACAGGGAATCTTGAACAATGGTTCGGGCAGTTTTTGTAACTTATTGTTATTAAAGGATTTTTATAATACTTTCGTTTTACTCAAAAATATATAAAAACCTTTTATTTCAATTACTTACAAAAATTTAGGCGGCTCATTTTTCATTACTTACAAAAATTTAGGCGGCTCATTTTTCAAAAACTGTCCGAACCATTGATTGAATTGATTTCATTTTTATTCTTTATAAATATCCATCATAAGGGAACCATCAAATGTTTTTTATTGTCGGGCGTGGTCGTTCTGGAACGACACTTTTCTCAATGATGCTGGAAATGCATCCAGAACTGTGTGTCGCCACTGAAAGTCTCTTTTTGGTGAGTTTATATAACAAATACTCAAAAGGAAAATGGTCAAAAAAGAGGATAGACTCTTTTTTTGAAGATATTTGGCGTGAATCATGGATGGAAGACTGGAACTTGGACAAACCGGTACTCAAAGAAAAGTTGTTGGCATTAGGGGATTCTGCCACATTTTCTCAATTGTGCGATATCATCTATCGGGAGTATGCTTGCCAACGTAACAAGCCAACGGCACTGATTGGTCAAAAAGACCCTCACTTTTCCTTTTTTCTTGACAGACTCCTTGAGACTTTTCCTTTTGCCAAATTTATCCATGTTGTCAGGGATTGTCGTGATAGTATTCTTTCCTATCAAAAGGTGAATTTTGATACTAATAACCCTTATGCCTTAGCCTACCGATGGAAAGCACATAATGAGGCCATTCAAGCTTTTGGAAAAGATCATCCTGCTCAATATCTCGTTATTCGGTATGAAGATATATTATGTGAACCTGAATCTGTTATGCGTAAAGTGTGTCAGTTTTTAGGAATTAAATATACGCCTACTATAATCCAAGTGCCCGATAAACAAGCAGTTATCTTTGACCATCTCATTAAGACTACCCAACCCTTAGATCCAAGTAATAAAAATAAGTGGCAGACCAAAATGGACAAAAAAACACTTTTGGGAGTTGAGGCCATTTGTCACCACACAATGAGACATTATGGCTATTCATTGGCAAACAAGCCTATTGTTAGAGTTCCACTTTTTACGTTGCCAGGATTATTATGGGGTTGGCTACTAACATTTTTAGAACGATTGCTGTTTCAACTCCCTCTTTCTCTACGTTCAGCCATTCTAAATGTTTATAGAACTGTGACAGCATCCAACAAGATTCGACTTAAGTAACGTACTCTATCATAAGACTTGCAATAATCTTTATACCATTGTTGCAACAATCATCTTTATCATCAACAGCAATTTGGATGACATTGATCCCTTTAGGGTTCTTGTTATTATGTTTTTTATTCCACCTTTATCATGTAATAAATGCCTCCTAAACACAAGAAAAAAACTAATATTTATTTCACATTAATCAGTTGGAGCATTTCAATCCTCTTGTTGTTAGGAATGTTCCACGTTGTGCCATTCAAAGAAGTTTGGAGGGCACTACATCAAGTCAATCCTTTATTCATTTTACTGGCTGTGAGTTTTGCTTTCCTAAATCTTTGGATTAGGGGATATCGTTGGGCACTGTTGTTTGCCCCACACTAT
>NBMH01000127.1 GCA_002084875.1 Anaerolineaceae bacterium 4572_78
GTGGAAAAGACATACATCAACTTAGTCATGGCGACTTCCATTTTTGATGATGTTCGTTTTTCGTTGGAAGAACAATTGGAAAATTATCGTTGGTGGCATAAGAAACTTCCAACTGGGGATTTGGCGAATTATCATCAGACTCATATCCAAACAGCTCATAACGAATTGAATTTGCTGATTGGCAAGGGGGAAAGTACCCTTGACATGGCAAAGACAACATTGCAAATATTACAAACTCGTCAAAATGAGGCTCAACGAAAACGTGATGAAAAACGAGAACAGCACGAGTTATTAATTGGTGTTTTAATTGGGATATTTGGGGTTGCCTTAGCCATATCTCAAATCATTGACTCGGTAGCCGCTAGGGCAATCATCAATATTTTTAGCAGTTCTTTGACATCAGACGAGTTCTTTGACATCAGACGATGCAAACCGCTTGTTTGAATTGGTGGTACAATTCGGCATTACCATTACTGTGATGGTGCTTATTGGTTTCATATATTGGAAGTGGAATCGTGGGAAATAATCGTTTTTAAAACAAGGTTAACAAGATTTTCAAGGACTCCGCTATCTTTTGCAGCATCCTAGAACATGTCTGATTTCAAAAATCAAATTCAAAGGTAAGATAATTAATGATGTTGCCAACCATCAGGAATCGCAAAACTTCTATGGTTAAAACAAGAAAGGTTTTTAAAAACCTTTCTTGTTTAACCATTACATGAGGAAATGTTATGACTTACGAAAATGAGAACGCCATTATTCATTTCAGTGACTCACGAAACATGACCGAAGTAATTAATAATTCGGTTGCCTTAGTAGTCACATCACCACCGTGTTTCAATTTTGTAGAGTACGGCAATACGGCATCGGTACAGAAGATGCTTACCATGACTATTTAGACGACATGCGACATGTTTTTGAATAGTGTTTTAGTGTGTCGCTTGACCAATTGCTGATGAAGGATATAGAATTAGATGCTGAGTGGTATGAATAGAAAATATCTATATACCACATTTATTTTTAATGCCACATAAAGGAGTTTAATAATGTTAATATCAAGAAGATGGTTACTTTTTTTGATTGTATTAATTTTCGTTTTTTATAATGTGGAGACAAAGCTCGCTTTGTCATTCTCTTCGCAAAGCACCCCACAGTTAATTGAGTCAGCCGTAGATAGGAAAGAAATTGACCGAGAGACAGCTAATCTTTACTTAGCTTATGCAATCGGCGAACATGATAAATTGCCTGTCGAATATCAGAGCAATGTTGCATGGCATGGAACGGCTTATTTACTTCGTTTGCAAAATGAAGTGGCTACCATGAAACGCCAAAAAGAACGCATGACAGTTGAGCGTATCTTATCGACTACATGCGATAGTTATTCGGTAGGTGCAATGCCTTACTCGGTCAATTCAACCTATTTTTATATTGAGTACGATTCAATTTATGGGGGGCTGACGCTCAACGATTATATAACCTCTTTGGATAATTCTTGGGAAACAGAAGTTAATGATTTTGGATGGGCGGCTCCACCTGTGTCAGACAACCCGCCACCCGACAATTTGTATCATGTTCGGATAGATAATTTGGGCGGCGGTTTGTATGGCTATGTTTCCAGCGGTGGTACACATGGTGGATTTGTAGGCGATAATCCGAACACCAGTTGGGACGATGAGAAGGCGTATGCTTCTTGCATGGTCTTGAATAATGATTATACAGGATTTCCTGGCTCACCTCAACGAGCTTTAGATGCGACCACAGCTCATGAATTTAATCACTCTATCCAATATGGCTATGGAGCATTACACAGTAGCTACGCCCCAGACATGAATTTCATCGAAGGTGGTGCTACATGGATGGAAGATGAAGTCTATGATAATTCTGATGATAATCATAACTATTTGTGGCCCGAATTCGACCAGTGCATGGGTGCTTTTGATGGAAATATCTATGCTTATTGGATTACCTTTCGAGGCATGACCGAGCGATTTGGTACTAATATCGCGGGTGGCAGTGAAGATGTCATGCAAGATTTTTGGGAGGAAACAAGCAAGGGAACAGGTGAAAATTTATCTGCCATGAATACTGCTTTGAATAATAAAGGCATAACTCTTGCCGATGCCTATCATGATTATGCCATCGCAGTTAAGTTTAATAAAACATGCGGTGGTAATTATACGTTGCCTCACTGTTTTGAAGAAGCAGCCAGCTATGTTAGCAAAGCAGGGCACACGTCTGTGCATGGTTATATCGATAGCATAGGCGACAGTTATACGGGATATGTTGAAGATAATTACGCTCTCAGTTGGGTTAGTTTGCCGACAGCTAGTAGTGGTTATGATGTTACATTAGAAAACACATCAGAAGGTGGCGAAATTCGTACCAGTGTTGTGTGTGATACGGGGACTACTCTTGTTGTTTATCCTTTTTCTCAAGTGGTAGGAGTAGGACAATCAAGTACCTTAGCGGGTTTTTATTTGGGCAATTGTCAATTTGTTGTGGCAGTTATCACTAATCAATCTCAGACGGCTGATGACCCATACTTTTGTGTTAGAAGGGAATATAATTTGACTGTCAGTAATAGTACTACACCTATTAATACACCAACTGATACACCAACATCAACTTCATCAGCACAGACATCAACGCCAACGCCATCAAGCACTCCTACAAACACACCGACACCATCGCATACCCCGACACTAACTCCCATCCCAAATCCTGTTCAGGTTGTTTTCATCCAAGATGATTATCTGTATCTCGTAGAGGAAAATAACGGGGAAAATAATTTTGTCATCAAAGATTTGACCAATCCTGGCTCTCCTATCGAAGTTGGTAACTTATTACTAGAGGACACTATCTATGATATTTTTGTGCTTGGTAATTATGCTTATGTTAGTTTTGGCAATCAAGGGTTGAAGGTAATAGATATATCTAATCCTGCAAATCCTGCTGTGGTTGGTACGTATAATAGGAGTGCGAAATCTTTTTCTCAAAGACAAAAATCCACTGAAACAACAAACAACACTCTTCCATTGGAGCATGTCGAAATAAATGGATTGTCGCTTGGCTTTATCAATACAACCTATCCATTTGAAGTAAAGTTTAGTCCAATAAATGCCAGTACACCCATGACATACACATGGAGTCCACCTCCTTTTAGCGGACAAGGGACATCTCAAGCAAATTATCATTGGCCATGTGATTACTATTGTGAAGGGGACGGGAACGATTCCATTACAAACGGTTGTAATTGGTGGTTCAGTAGAAGGCTTTATGAATATCCCCTACACATTTCATGCTGTATCTACCCCTGCTGGTGCCAGTGAGCCAATTGTCTATAATTGGAATCCCATGCCAGATGAAGGACAAGGCACGGCAACGGTCACATACACATGGCATGTCATTGGTACACAATCCATTACGGTTGAAGTTGAAAATCCACAGGGCGAAATTAGTGCTTATCATAGCATCACTATCAACCCGCCCAGCATTTCAAGCATAAAACCAATTTTTGTGCTTGACAATTATGCTTATATCGGCGATGCTGATAGGCTGACCATTTTGGATATATCCGACCCTACATCACCCATGTGGTTAGGACAAACTTCAGCACTGCCCGCTATTATCCAAGATATTTATGTTCATGGAAATTATGCTCATGTTGCCGATGACACTGGTGGATTACGTATCATTGATGTTTCGTCGCCGCATGCACCTGAAGAAATCGCCAGCATTTCAGGTGGTTCAGATGGAACAACATCGTTATTTAGTGCTAAAGCAATTTTCGTCCAAAATGATTATGCCTACATTGGCAATGGTGAATATTTGACAATTGTTGATATTTTCAATCCATTAATTCCAGTAATCACAGCTAGGAGTGATTCATTGCTTGGCATTGTGCATGCAATTGAAGTAGCGAATAATTACGCATACTTAGCAGTTGATTATGAAGGGGTAAAAATCATGGATGTATCTGTCCCAACAAATCCTATTGAGATAAGGTCTCTTGCGATTGATGATTATGTGAATGATGTCGCTGTACATGGAGATTATATTTATGCTGTAGGTAGTGGCGGTCTACATGTTGTAGGCACGCATGCGAATACAAATATATACCTTCCCATTATTTTAAAAACTACCCCCCCGACTCCAACACCAACCCCATCTCCGACTTATACTCCTACACCAACAAATACCCCAACACCAACTAATACACTCATGCCAACCGTAGAACCAACTCTTGCTTTCGAGTATGATGAAAATCTTAGTTTGTTTTATAACCTGGAAAAAATCAATGTGGCTCAAGCCTGGCAACACAGTGTTGGTCAAGATATTATCGTTGCCGTTCTTGACACAGGAGCAGATTCAAACCATACAGATTTACAGGCAAACCTGATTACTGGTAGGAATGTGGTTGACGATAATTCGAATACCAATGATGTCGACGGGCATGGTACGCATGTATCAGGCACCATAGCAGGTGTTGCCAACAATGATGGCGTTATCGGCGTGGCTCCGAGAGCAAAAATCATGCCTGTGAAAGTGTTAGGTGATGATGGCTATGGTTCTATTAGCGGTGTAGCGGATGGTGTCCGCTGGGCTACTGATAACGGGGCAAAGGTGCTTAACATGAGTTTAGGTGGCGTGAACACAAATCAGACATTTGAGAATGCCATGAACTATGCTTATGCAAACGGAGTGCTGTTAGTTTCAGCAGCAGGAAACTGTGGTAATTCTTCGTATGAGGATAATGATTGTTCTTATGAAGACCAGGTAAACTACCCTGGTGTGTATGATAGTGTAATGGCTGTCGCTTCGACAGACCAGTATGATTACCAATCGTCTTTTTCTAATCAAGGAAATTATATTGAAATTGCCGCACCTGGCAGTAGTATTATAAGTTCTGTACCAGGAAATATGTTTGGGATATTAAGTGGCACTTCTCAAGCTTGTCCCCATGTGGCGGGATTAGCGGCACTGATTTGGGCAAAATATCCAAATCTAACCCATGATGAAGTGCGAAATCAAATTAACAATACTGCCGTTGATTTAGGAACATCGGGACGCGATGTTATATTTGGTCATGGGCGGATTGATACTAGAACAGCGGTCAGCAAACTGTATACCCCTTTGAAGGAGGCACCACCCCACCCCAACCCCTCCCCTTTGAAGGAGAGGGGCAAGGAATTTATCATGGGTCAAATTCTACTCAAACTTAAACCGAATGTTGCCTTGAGTAAAGTTTTACATGACACAAATTTAGATACATCGCATATCAGCATGTTGAAAACCATCCCTAAACTTGACGTTCAGGTTATTTCTGTACCCGAAGGACAAGAAGAAAACATCATCAGATTAATTATGGCTGATGGGGGAGTGGTGTATGCAGAATTGGATTATATTGTGCGAAAACAATAATAAATTAATGGGAACTTTTTCCTATATTGTGGCGTTTTTAGGTTGAAAGGAGGAAAGATGTAGGATAAAATTCCTACAAAATTTAACACTAATGTAACGTTAGGAGTACAAAGGATTTAGCTTTTGCAAGACCCCATGGTCGGTTTTAGTTTATTTATATATTTCAATCTTAAATTATTCTAATGGACAGAAAATATATCTGTCCTACGAAAAGGAGAAAAAGAATGAATACCAAACATTTGTGGATGCTTATGACACTTTTAATTATGTTTAGTTTAATTACTGCCTGTGGAGTAGCGGCTACTCCTGAACCATTGCAATCAGTTGGTGGTGCTGGCAATGGAGATGACCATGCAGGTGGAGTAGAAAGGGAAGTTGTTAGGAAAGAAGTTGTTGTAAAGGAATCATCTGATGAAGCGTCTGGTGACTCTTCTAATTATGCAGTTCAACAAACTGCCCCTCCACAGCCTGCCCCAGAACAACCAATATCAGCAGTTCGGGGAGAAGGCGAATCAGACAAATCATTAGTAGCAGATGACGGGGCTCGTCCCGAAGCTCCACCGAATGACAACTCGTATCACGATGTCTTTTTTGAAAATTATGGTGTCAACCCCTTTGTTGATACCGAAGATGACCATTTATCCACTTTTGCCACCGATGTTGATACTGGTTCGTACACTATCATGCGACGTTATGTCAACGATGGCTATCTCCCTCCTAAAGACTCCATTCGTGTTGAGGAGTTTATCAATTACTTTGAACAAAACTATGAACCCCCACCAAAAGGGCAGGCTTTTAATATCCATGTTGATGCCGCACAATTCCCCTTTGCTGAAACGGAACGCTATCGCATGATGCGTGTCGGCTTGCAAGGCTATGTCGTTCCCCCCAACGAACGAAAGGATGTCTCGCTCACATTTGTGATTGATGTTTCAGGTTCGATGGACATGGAAAATCGGCTCGGATTAGTCAAAAAATCATTAGAACTCTTGGTCGAGCAACTTGGCGAAAATGACTATGTTTCCATTGTGGTGTATGGCTACCAAGCAGAAGTTGTTCTTGAACCGACAAGCGGCGACCAAAAGGAATTAATCTTACGGGCTATAAATTCTCTTCGCCCAACGGGTTCGACCAATGCCGAAGCTGGCTTGAGATTAGGCTATCAACAAGCATTGCAAGCCTTCAATCGTGATGGGGTAAACCGCCTCGTTCTCTGTTCAGATGGAGTAGCAAATGTGGGAAATACAGGTCCCGATTCTATTTTGGAAAACATCAAGCACTATGCTAGCGAAGGTGTCTTTTTAACCACAGTCGGTTTTGGCATGGGAAATTACAACGATGTGCTGATGGAACAATTGGCAGATGATGGTAATGGCTTTTATGCTTATGTGGATACCTTGAAAGAAGCAAAACGGCTTTTCGTTCAGGATTTGACAGGTACGTTGCAAGTGATTGCCCTTGATACAAAAGTGCAGGTTGATTTTAATCCTCAAACTGTGGCACGCTATCGTTTGGTTGGATTTGAAAATCGAGCCGTAGCCGACCAAGATTTTCGTAACGATGATGTAGATGCAGGTGAAGTTGGAGCAGGACATAGTGTTACAGCTTTGTATGAAATCAAACTACATCCCGATGAAGATGGTCTACTGTCAACAGTTTATCTTCGTTGGGAAGACCCTGACAGCCATGAAGTCACCGAAATTAACAGGCAATTCTATGTCAACGAAATGGCAGATTCATTTGCCTCAGCCGACCCATATTTTCAATGGACAGTATTGGTGGCGGAATATGCCGAAGTCTTACGTGAAAGCTACTGGGCAGAAGGGAACACTATTGCCAATTTAGTCCAGGAAGTTGAACGGACTAACATGTCATTGAGAAGTAGCGATGACCGTGTGGAGTTTGTTAATCTTATCAAACGAGCATCTCAACTTGAGTAGGTGCGGTTTGAATTCAGACCTGTCAGGTCTAAAAACCTGTTAGGTCTAAGGTCTTGGATTTTTATGAAACCGACAAAATTATTACCCGATACGTATCAATTGTATGGCAAAGTTGATTTTGCTGAAAATAAGAAACTGCTGATAATACTTAACGTACTTTCAATAATTATCTTTATCATAGCAGGATTGAGCATGTGGTATATCGGTATCTATTTGAGACCCGATATATTTCCAACAGAAATCAAAAGTATCATCTGGTCAATACCTGCATTACTTTTGGTGCTGATTGCCTTGCCATTGATGATTATTACTCATGAATTGTTACATGGGGTTGTTTTTTGGATGTTTACCAAAGAACGACCAGTTTATGGTGTTAAATCATGGTGTGCTTTTGCAGGTGCTCCTGATTGGTATCTAAACCGTAATCAGCACTTGATTGCTGCCTTAGCCCCACTGGTTGTGATTTCACTTGTGGGAATATTACTATTACCCATCACCCCAAATATACTCATACCTGCCTTATTTGTTTTTGTCGTAACCAATGCCAGCGGGGCAATTGGGGATATGTACGTTTCCGCCCTCCTTTTACAATTACACAACACAGTATTAGTTAAGGATACGGGTGTTGAGATGTCCATTTTTGAACAACATAATGTATCCTGATGACCGCGTTCTAATTGCTATTATGAATAATCTACATGACTGGGCAACCGTTCAGCAAGAGCGGTGGTATCGTATTCCTGTTAAACATGCTCCGTCTGAAGTTCCTCATATTGACTGGTTAGCATTTTATTTTACAGCCAAATTTAAGGATGATAAATGGGCAATTCACTACCATGCCAAAGTTAAAGGGCATGAATTAGTTACACGAGCCGATATATTCCCCGACCAAACAAACCATCGTCGGTCAGGACATTGGTATTACAAATTGATGTTGGGACCATTGCAACACACACTCCCACCCATAATTAGCAAAGATTGGAAACGCATTATATTTATCATGACTAGCGGCGAACTGTTTGAAAATGCGTTCGAAATGAATGATTTGAAAGAATGAAATTATTGATTTTTCATGCGAGGATAATAGTCAGACCTGACAGATTTTTAAAATCTGTCAGGTCTAACCGAATAAGTTTTGGTAGTCCTGCATAGAGAATGATTTAGGTGGCTAAAGAAGCATTGTAATGATGGACAAAATACCAAATAGCTCCGATGTGATTTGACAGTTTTTATTTTTCATGCTTTTATGATAGGCTTTATTATTCTTTTGTGCAAATCACTATCTTTACAGGACTACCAAATTTTGTATCAATAATTATTGAAAAAGCCCACAAAACCCACCAGCTTTAGCGATGGGATATAAATAGCATTGAATAGCCAACAACACCAGCACTGAGTGTTATTTTGTAGTGACATGGTGAAGTGGTTTTGATTTTGTCGCATGGTAGGTGTACTATCGAAGTGACATCACTTCAACATAGCCAATGCCCGTGACATAAACATCGCTGCTACACCTCGATTGACATAATCATCGCCGCAAAAATAATGATTTTCTTTATGTGATGGGTTGTATTTACATTCAGACATGCTGTCGATAAAGCCATGTGCATACATGTATTCGGCGGCACGCTCCCATCTGCTATCACCTGTAACATCAATGAAAACATCACCTGTCGTCGATTCGTTCAAATCCCATTCGGCGATGTTTGCCAAAATTAGAACTAAATCTTTACGGGTGACAAAGCCATCCCACCATGAGGTATCGTAGTCGGGACAAAAAATTGGCTGTCCTTCTTCATTGGTGCCACAACCTTCCATTAAGCCTAAATCTTTAGCAGTACTAATCCAATTGCAATGCCACAGTGTATCGGGAATATCTGCAAAATAATCCTGACATTCATGCAGTAAATCATAGGCATCCCAACCCCATTCTCCCTTCATGGCAAAAACCGCCATGTCTCGCCGATTGACCATCATGTTGGGGCAAAATGTAGCATTGTTATATATATTGTCCATGTTGGCTCGTAGGCAACCATTTGAAATTTCCCCTCTCCAGGCTTCGATTTCCCAGCGATAAGGGTGATTAGCGGGATTTTCCATGTATACTTTGTTATTGCTTTCGTTAGTTTCGGAAATATGATTTTCCATGTCTGTTTCAAAAACAACGAAGTAGGTATTTTCTGCTTCTAATTCCAGCATGATAAATAAATCCGCATATACAAATCCTGCATTTTCTTGAAAATCTTGGGAGGTAATGGTACGTTTCCACATGTTACCATTCAATGGTATGCCATTATCATTTTCTGCTATGTAATAGCCAAGCACATAAGGTTGAGTAATCGACTCATGAGCATGCGTAATCAATGATTGGACACTAATTGTACTACCCAAGAAATAATCATAAGATTCAATTGTAGGATTGTGGATTTGTAAATCATGACGAGGTGTCGGTTCCTCATTTGTATTATCTGCATGAGGTGTGTTACGGTCTTCACCTTTTTGTAATTCTGCCTTATCAAAATGATAATCCATCCGCTCTTTTGAATCCAGATATACGAAAACCAACAATCGATTATTATCTGATTTGGTGATGTGTAAACTTACCTCAATACATTGCCAACGAGTGTTACTTGTTGTAAAAAATTGTTCTTGATAATCATCATTCGTGGGTTCTGCTCCTGTAGCATGCAAGGCAAAATGATAAGTATCATCGACTGTTGGCATAACATCAATCATATCTTGAAAAAAACCTTTGCATTGTTCACTTCTATTTTTGCTAGT
>NBMH01000128.1 GCA_002084875.1 Anaerolineaceae bacterium 4572_78
GACCACGACGGCACTCTGTGGATTGGAACACTTAACGGCGGGCTTAATAAATTTGACAAGGACACTGAAAAATTTACTCGCTATCAACATGACCCAGATAATCCTCACAGTTTAAGCCATGACTACATCAGAGCAATCCATGAAGATACAGATGGTTTTTTGTGGATTGGTACTTATGGTGGTGGCTTAAATAAGTTTGATAAGAAAACTGAAAAATTTACCCGTTATCAGCATGACGCTGATGACTCCGACAGTTTAAGTCATGATAACATTACTTCTTTGCCGTTATCAGCATGACGCTGATGACTCCGACAGTTTAAGTCATGATAACATTACTTCTTTGCATGAAGACCAAACGGACATACTTTGGGTTGGTGTTTATAAAGGTGGACTTGATAAGCTTGATAAGGAAACGAGCAAGTTTACTCACTATCCTTATCAGCCTAGCGAACAGGATGCCCCTGATGATGCAATCAATAAAAAACGAAACAGAGTCATGGCTATCTTTGGAGATGATGAAGATAATATTTGGGTAGGGACGATGGGCGGTGGGCTCAATAAATTTGATAGAGACACTGAACAATTTATTCACTATCGCCATGACCCTGATGACCATGATAGTTTAGGTAATGACCGTATATGGTCAATGTTTCGAGGGATATCTGGCACTATTTGGATTGGTACATTTGGCGGTGGGCTTGATAAATTTGATGATGCAAACAATAGTTTTTTTCATTATCAAAATGAACCCAATAACCAGCGTAGTCTCAAACAAGATTATGTGTTCTCAATTTACGAAGACCGAACGGGCGGCTATTGGATTGGCACTCAAGCGGGTGTGAGTAAATTTGATAGGGAGCATGCCCAGTTTACTCGTTACATGCATGAATCTGATAATCCAAATAGCTTAAATGACAGTGCTATTTTATCAATTGCCTCCTCCGATAATGGCGATATTCTTTGGGTTGGCACAGAGAAAGGCTTAAATAAATTTGACAGAGTCGCAAATCAATTTACCCACTACGAACCAAATCCCGATGACCAAAATAGTTTAAGCCATCATGATGTCAATGCAATTTACGAAGCCAGTTCGGGCATGCTGTGGTTGGGAACGGAAGAAGGGTTAGATAGATTCGACCCTAACAGTGAGACATTTACTCATTACAAAAATGACCCTGACGACCCAAATAGTTTGGTGTATGACCGAGTCAAGATGATTTATGAAGACCAAGCAGGCATGTTGTGGATTGGTACGGAACAAGGGTTAGGTAAATTTGACTCTCAAACAGAACAGTTTCGTAATTATCTTAACGACAATGATAATCCTAACAGTCTAAGCAACGACCGCATCAGAGCAATCTACGAGGATGAAGCGGGAGTGCTGTGGATTGGCACTTACGGCGGCGGCTTGAATAAATTTGATAGAGATACCGAAACATTTACGGTTTATAAAAAAGACACCGACAAAATTCAGGCTTTGAGTAACGATATTGTTCTTGCCATGCATGAAAGCGTATCTGGAGATTTTTGGATTGGGACGCAGGATGGACTAAATAAATTTGACCGCGTCAACGAGACTTTTACCCATTACCGCGAAACAGATGGTTTGGCAAACGATGCTATACGTGGCATGCTAGAAGATGAAAAAGGTAATTTGTGGCTAAGTACCGATAGAGGCATATCCAAATTTGACATTAACAACCAAACATTTAAAAACTACGATGCTAGAGATGGGCTTCAAGAAGGGGCTTTTGGGGAAATGGTTTATCACCGAAGTAGCAATGGTGAATTGTTTTTTGGTGGTGATAATGGGCTTAACGCTTTTTATCCCACAGACATTACTACTAATACTCATGTCCCCGAAATTGTGATTACTGATTTTCAATTGTATAATAAATCCGTACCAATTGGCGAATGGATAGACGGGCGAACTATTTTACAAAAAGTTATCGGCGAAACAGAAGAAATTGAACTTTTGTACGAAGATGGTGTGTTTTCATTTGAGTTTTCGGCACTGAATTATCAAAAGCAAGAAAACAATCATTATGCTTACATGCTTGAGGGATTTGATAAGGACTGGATTCACACCACAGCTAAAAGGCGTTTTGCCACCTACACCAATTTAGACTCTGGTCAATATTTATTTCGTGTAAAAGGTTCTAATAACGATGATGTTTGGAACGAAACGGGAACATCAATTAAAGTCATGATTGAGCCTCCCTTTTGGCAGACATGGTGGTTTTATACCTTGTGTGGTTTAGCGGGGTTTGGTCTGATAGGCATGGTCTATTCTGTTCGTGTCAATCGCTTAAACACAGATAGAATAGCCGCTTTGCATAAAGCGTCTCAATTAGAAAATGAATTGCTACAGACAGAAAAACGTGAAGCCATCCGCGTGAAGGAAGCCGCCGAAATCGCTAATCAAGCTAAGAGCGAATTTCTTTCCAACATGAGCCATGAACTACGGACTCCACTCAATGGTATTTTAGGCTATGCCCAAATCCTCAAACGAACGCAGGGCTTGAATACCATGCAAGAGGATGGAGTTGATGTCATTTATCAAAGTGGTAGTCATTTGCTGACGCTCATCAACGATATTCTTGACCTGTCTAAAATCGAAGCTCGTAAAATGGAACTCTACCCAATCATCATTCATCTGCCAAGTTTTTTGGATGGGATATCAGGTATCATTCGCATGCGTGCTGAGGAGAAAAATGTCTACTTCACTTATGAAACAGAAGGTAATTTGCCAACAGGTATTTTAGTAGATGAGAAAAGACTGCGACAAGTTTTGCTTAACTTACTCGGTAATGCGGTCAAATTTACCCATAAAGGAAAAGTTACATTACGAGTAAGCGGTTTGGGTGAATTGAGCGGACAAGAAACTCCCCACGTTCCCAGCTCATTAACTCCAGAACTCGTCAATTCATTAACTCATCAACTTATCCGTTTTGAAATAATTGACACTGGGGTAGGCATGACTCAAAAAGAGATGGAAAAAATATTCATCCCCTTTGAGCAGGTCGGCGATTCACAACAACGTGCTTCGGGGACAGGCTTAGGCTTGGCAATTAGTCGGCAATTGGTTGATTTGATGAGCGGCGAAATTCAAGTTAAAAGTGAGGTCGGCAAGGGAAGTACATTTTGGTTCACGGTCACATTACCTGTCACCGAGTCAGAAGTTACCAAAGATACTGATGTACAAGGAGATATTATCGGCTACAAAGGTAAATTCTTAAAAGTAGTCGTAGCTGATGATAAACAAGCAAATCGGTTAGTAATGTTTAACATGCTAGACCAAGTTGGGTTTGAGGTGACACTAGCAGAAAATGGTCAAGAATTGGTTGATTTGGTTAAAAAGATTAAACCTGATATTGTTTTGACGGACTTAATCATGCCTGTCCTGACGGGCTTTGAAGCCGTACAAGAAATACTCGAAATACCTGAAATAAAAGATATTCCCATCATCGCCGTATCAGCTAGTGTGTTTGAGATGGACCAAGAAAAGAGTCAAATCGCAGGCTGTCGTGGATTTTTGCCCAAGCCTGTGGATAGAGATGACCTCCTTATTATGCTAGATACATATCTCGACATAGAATGGATTTACGCTGAAAAAGAGATGATAGAAATTTCAGAACTTGCCAAAGAAGAAATTCTTGATAGCATGGTCATCCCACCCAACAAAGATTTAGAAGAGTTGTATGAATTGGCAATGTTGGGTAATATGAAACGTGTTCGGGAAAAAGCCATTGACCTTGAACAACTGGACAAACAATACAGCCCATTTTCTCAAAAGATTCAAGGTTTTGTTAAAGCCTTTGATGATGAGAAGATTATTGATTTATTAGAGGAATTAGGGGTTGGGAGTTAGGAGTTAGGAGTTGTTAGTATCCCTCCCCCCCTAGCCCCCCCTCCCAAAGGGCGGGGGAATAAGAGACTCCCCTCTCCCTGTTGGGGAGGGGTTAGGAGTGAACGGTTAAAATAATGAACATTAATTTTAGTAAATATACCATTTTAATAGTAGACGACAATCCAACCAATCTAGCCGTAATTGTGGGTTACTTAGAAAAAATGGGCTTTGAGATTATCACTGCTCGCAATGGTAAAATGGGCTTAAGGCGGGCGAAATTTGCTCACCCCGATGTTATTTTGCTTGACATAATGATGCCTGAAATGGATGGTTTTGAAGCATGCCGTCGTTTGAAAGAGGATGAAAAAACAAAAGACATTCCAGTTATTTTCATGAGTGCTTTGACGGATACTGAAGATAAAGTCAAAGGCTTTAACTTAGGGGCAGTTGATTATGTAACCAAACCCTTGCAACAAGAAGAAGTCCTTGCTCGTGTGACCACACATCTGCAAATTCGGGATTTAACCAAAAACCTACAAAATGCTAACCAAGAACTGACAGATTTATCCGAACAATTACTACAAACAAACCATGAATTAAAAATGGTAAATGCCAATAAAGATAAATTCTTTTCCATTATTGCCCATGATTTAAGAAACCCATTTTTACCCTTGCTTGGCATGTCCGAACTTCTGCCAATCATTGCCGAGACAGCAAGTCGCGAAGAAATTAAGGAGACGGGGCATGTTATTCACAATTCGGCTCAAAATGTGTATAACCTGCTGGAGAATCTGCTGGCATGGGCAAGGATGCAAATGAAACGCACAGTTTTTGAGCCTGAACGTTTCAATCTAAATGAAGTAGTAGATAACAATATCATACTCTTGACTGAAAATGCTAATGGAAAAGAAATCACTTTAACAAGCACTCTAAACAGTGACGTTTTTGTCTATGCCGATAAAAACATGATTGATGCCATTATTCGCAATTTAATTAGCAATGCCCTGAAATTTACGCCTGCTGATGGACATGTAGAAATAGAAGTCAACCCCAGCCTCTCCCCTTCAGAGGAGGAGGGAACTTCACCCCTCACCCCTAACCCCTCACTTCTAACTCCTAACTCATATATTGAAGTGCATGTTAAAGATAGCGGTATTGGTATAAACCCCGAAGACATTGATAAACTCTTCCACATTGATGTTCATCATACTACAATGGGAACGAATGAGGAGGCTGGAACGGGCTTAGGTTTAATTATGTGTAAAGAGATGGTTGAGCGAAATGGGGGCAACATTTGGCTGGAAAGCGAAGTAGGAAAAGGTACAATTGTTAAATTTACTTTACGTAGTAACAGTTCACCCCACCCCTAACTAGGGGAAGGTTGGGGGGGTGGTCTACCACGTCCGCTCATTACTAAAAAACAGGTATCTGAAGCGATTGCGTTAATCTCTCAAACCATTGTAGCACAGATTGAGGAAATAAACCTATTCCACAAGTAATTGCTATCAAAATAAAGATGAGTAAGTTAATGGCAGGTTTATCATGAGACATTACAGGTAAGATGTCTGTCGTGTGTTTTGTGTCAACGAGCATGTATCCTCCTCGCAAGTAACCGATTGCCACCCCTAATCCCCCTAATAAAATAATTGCTCCCCAACGTACATCCATGTCCATAAATGATTGTAGTAAGATTTGACGGGACACAAATCCCGCCGTAAATGGCACCCCTGCTAAAGTAAGTCCTCCCACCATTAACCCGATGGTTGGAACGGGCAGAATTTTTCCTAATCCATGCACCTGTTCAAACGAGTTTCCTTTGGCAATAAATTCGATATATGTGCCTGCTAGGGCAATGAGTAGTAAGGCTATCTGTTGGACAAAAATGGAAAAGAGGATAACGCGTAGGGTAGATAGTGAGAGCAATGATAATAGCATGACATTGCTCCCGATGTTGAAAAGGGTGGCGTAGCCCATGAGTGAATTAAGTGAGCGTTGTGAGCTGGTCATCACTCCTGCAAAAATAATCGTTGCCAGCCCTACAGTGAAAATGATTTCCTGGTCATAAATCAGATTGATAATCCATGAATGTTGTTCAAGCAATTGAAAAAAAATAATGAATGTAATGGTGGGAAAGGTGATAAAAATAAATACGGCGATATACGGTTTTGCCTCAAATGAGATGCCGCTTAACCAACCATGAAAAGGAAAAACAGCAAACATTATGCCAAAACCACAGCCGATTAAAAATTGCAGTTGTAAAAAAAAGGTCGAATCTTTAACAATGATTTGATATTGGTTTATCTGCCAATTTGCTAATAATAAAAACGGCACAGCTAGAGTCATCATGACCAAAAAACGAAGGGCGGCTCTGGCAGAATTAGGTCGGTTTCCTTGAACGATGAAAACGGCTAAGATGATGGCAAATTCAAATAATAAAATGGTAACCCCCAAGTGACGGAGAATAATGGCAATGGTCAAGATTATGAGAATTGTTAAGCCGATTGGGTAAAATAAGGTGTCATCAGAAAAATGTAACGCTACGACGAATAAGCACGCCATGCCAATAAAAAGTAATGCTACAATGTATGCTACTAAAGTATCAAAAATGAGAACATGTCCCATCAAACGAGTTATTTGTGGATATGGCAGATTAAAAGCTAACAAAGCTGTTCCCATGCAGACGATTGTTGCTAGATATTTGCCCATGATTTTTTGACGGAGTAAGTAAACTGCTGGCAAAAATAATGAAGGTGCGATTATCAGCCACAGCATGGTCGGTTGTGAGCGAATGAATGCCAAATACCATAGTTCAAAACCAGTTATGACGGTCAGTAAGCCTTGCCCTGCCTTTAATGGTTCTTGGCTAAATGATAGTATGAGGAAGCCCGCTAAAATTAACCAGTAAAAGGCAATAGAGATTTGAGGTGGCAAAGATAGGATGGGATATGATTCTGCTAATGAAACAGCAGCGATGCCTAATAAAAATGCGGTCATAAATAGAAAGGTGTGTCTAGTGGCAATCAAAGTGTGTAAGTTTGTTCGTTGTTTGATTATCTCTTGAGGGGTGACATGAAGTCTCTTTAATCGATGTCGCCAATCAATTTGACGAGCTGATAATGAAAATAGTAGGCAAATAAAAACCCCAACAAATATTTTGGCAATGGCAACATAAGGAGTGCCAAGTCGGATGAAAACATATCCTGCTGTCAAATACTGAATCAGCAAAGCAATAACCGAAACCTGTCCTCTCTGGGCAATGATGAGGGTACATGCGGTTAAGAAAAACACAAAAATACTAATTTCTAAAGGTATGTTGTTTATGTCCATCTCAATTTAAAAATACAATAAACACTCTAACCAACACAATTAAAATGACCCAACTTAGATAGTTTGTGCCTTCTAATATTGCCTTCAATCGTAACACCAACCGACTGCCGACATCGGCACTTGCTTGGGCATGTGGCAAAAACCAGTTTAGGTTTAAGATTGGCTTGACCAGTTCAGGTCTAATTTGCGATTGGTTTAAGATTAAATCTCTACCGTATCCGAATGAAAATGCTAAAATCCCAACCAAGAACACTGTGAAATAGGGTGTTCCATTGAAAGCAAACACATCAACATTCGGAATCATGTTGATTGTTTGTCCGGTGATAAAAGTAAAAATTACATTTGCTAAACCAGGTATCAGAAAAGGAATGATCAATACAGCCGCCACACCAACCATTTTTGTGGGTTCTTGCTTTCCGTTTAATAGGTCTAGCCAATAATGATACAACACAGACAAGGCTAAACTTTTAGCAATTAAAATAATGGTGATAATCATGGGCTGATTTTGAAGTAACAAATCGGCATAAGTTTGATGGAATGCTACCCAACCCAAAGTAAACGGAAAATCGAGCAAAGCTAAACTTGCCAAGAAGGGAACTATACCCCACCCCTTGCCCTTCCAAGTGTAGGGGTTGGTGTGTGGTAAAAGTGGTGTAAACCACAATGCACTTAAAGCAAAAGGATAAATTAGTCCAATGATAATCGCAACTTGTGGTGAGATAGATACAACTAAAAGTGCCATGCTCGGCTGAATTAAAATCATGCGTAGCAGTCTTAAGCGGATATTGGTTTGTCCTAGCCAAGCTAACCAGGCATTAAGCAACATGACTGCAATGGTTAAAATCAATACGATTTGTGGTAAAGAAACAATCACAGCTAATGCCAAATTAATACTAACCACTGTGCTGATTAATATCCAAGCTAAATCATCTGCTTCAATCGTTTCTTGGCGAGATAAGTATGTCGTCTCGACTAGCGGGTATAATCCCAATCGCAACCATAGCATAAAGGCAAGCATGTTGTTAAGTATTACAACATCATCAAACAATCCGACAAGAGCCAAAACCCCTGCCGTAAAAACTCCCAAGAAAAATCGCCAGAAGGCTAATGTTGATTCCGTTTTTCTTAACCAGTACAGACAACCAATTACATCAAAAAAGAAGACAGTATGAGCTAGGGTAAATTCGTTGGCGGATGCGAAAACAAGGATTGCCGCTCCCGCAATTGCTAAAAGTGTAGTCTGGTTAATGGACGGTTCAATTATGAAAATGGCAGTCAAAAGTAAAAGTGGAATCAAGAAAAAAAGTGTAGCTGATGGGTCAACCTGAATTGCCAAAACTGTCTCCAATCCCCAGTTGGACAGAATCACTGACATGACATCAACAGGCAGAATGATTTTGGTGATGATGATATAGCTAATCATCGTAGCCAAAGCAAAACCAATCAATCCCAAATTAAATCGCCTTATGAGGGGTTGCGACAGGCGGACGGCATACATCTCAATAATAAATGCCCCACCTAATAGTATCATAGCTAGTATAAGTGGATAAAAAGTTAGTATCATAATTGCCTTTATTTTAGCAAAACATGCTAAATTTGGCAAATCGGGACTCTACGGTGAAAAAAGCCTGCACAGAGCTATGTCTATTGTTACGAAACCCCACCCACGGAGCCTCCCCTTGCAAGGAGAGGGGAGGCTGGTAGAAATTCCGCAAGCGGCCCTACGTCTATTGTCACTCTTCAAGAAGAAAGGCGGAGGCTTGGATTTGACTCATTATAGTAGAAATTCCGCAAGCGGCCCTACGTCTATTGTTACAAAAAGGCGAAGCATTAGGGATTGTGCGACAAGGATGGTAGAAATTCCGCAAGCGGTCCTACGTCTATTGTCACCCCGAATTTTGTCCTCAAAATCAGCAAAATAACGAATAAAGTATACCACATAAACAAAAAACAAGCAATTTTTAAAGTAAACATGTATTTTATCCGCAGAAACTAAAATTGCGAGGAGCTCAAAA
>NBMH01000129.1 GCA_002084875.1 Anaerolineaceae bacterium 4572_78
CATGATTTAGTGTTTCTCCATATTGGTCGCCATGATGGACAACTTTTCATGAGGAAAATCTTATTTCAAAATAGTATGTAGCATATTTTGCAAAAAGTCAATGATAGTATAAAATGAATAATAGTTGAACAACATTGTACCACGATTTTCTAAAATAAAAATTTGTGAATACAATTTGCAGTTTTTAAGATTTTAAGGTACAATGTAATTGGTTAGATGAGTTATGAACCATGATCGTCAATCATGCTATTTAGTATGATAGATGATGTTGTATATTTGGAAAATAAAGTTAATAATGGTTTACAATGCATGGCAAGTTGGCTGGTATTATCATTTTTATTAGAAGTCAAAAATGCACAGGCGATTTGTATTTTAGTTTTAATGTGTAATACTGATATTGATGTTTTGTATTTATTTTTTTGACAATATGAATAAAATTGAATATACTAACCGTAATTAGGCAAATTTGAATAATGAGTATTAATTATGAAGAAACTGCGAATAAAATAAAGTTGCTAGCTCATCCTGAACGGTTACGTATTTTGGATGTTGTACGCCGAGAACCGGAATGTGTTTGTCATTTAACGTCTTTACTTGGTAAACTACAACCTTACGTTTCCCAACAACTTAGTTTGTTGCGTAAAGCAGGTATTATCGAAGATGAAAAGGATGGCTTGAACGTTTATTACCGATTGGCAGATGAGAAAATTGCCGTTTGGCTTGATGATATTTTAGGTGAAGCAATTGGCGAACATTCAAAAATATCACAGCACAAGAAACTGATTGCATGTCCGTGTCCAAAATGCGAAACCGAAACTGAAATGATGACAGAATCTGTATTCGCACGATAATTTTTTTACTGAACTATATTCGATTTTTTGAATATATATTTCACAGTTATGGAGGTCTAAAAATGTCCGACGAATTTGTTTTTGCAGACCCTAAACCAGTACTAGAGCCAAAGCCTGATGTCAAACAATTTTACTGGACAATGTGGGTTGGCGTAGTTGCTGTTTTTACAGTTTGGTGGTTGCTCTATCAAAGCCTGCAACATTTAGCAAACTGGCTAACATATGATTTATTTGGGTTATCAGCTGGGTCACATTTGGGTGAGACACTTGCTTTCTTTCTATATGATGTCCCAAAAATATTGTTGCTCCTCAGCGGAATGATTTTTCTGGTGTCAGTAATCCGCACTTTTCTCAGCCCCGAAAAAACTCGGAAACTGTTGGGCGGCAAGCGTCAGGGATTCGGAAATGGGTTAGCCGCGTTGCTTGGGGTCGCTACCCCGTTTTGTTCCTGCTCTGCTGTGCCTCTTTTCATTGGTTTTGTGGAAAGCGGTATTCCACTTGGGGTCACTTTTTCATTTTTAATTGCGGCACCAATGGTTAATGAAGTGGCATTGGTGTTGTTGTTGGGCTTATTTGGCTGGCAAATTGCTGCTTTATATTTTATCAGTGGTGTAACCATTGCTATTGTTGCCGGGATTGTTATTGGGCTAATTCCAAACATAGAGCGAGGGGTGGAAGATTTTGTTTGGCAGATTTCAGTTGGCGAAAGCAAGAGTTCCGCCAAGAAATTAACTTGGGCAAACCGCTTTCAGCAGGCTGGTCAAACGACACGGGAGATTTTAGGAAAAGTATGGCTTTATGTGGTCATTGGCATTGCCGTTGGTGCAGTGATTCACGGGTACGTGCCGGAAGATGCAATGGTCGGTATTTTAGGGAAAGATGTTTGGTGGAGTGTCCCTGCGGCGGTTTTGTTAGGTATTCCAATGTACTCCAATGCAGCAGGTGTGATTCCGATTATTCATGCTTTGATGGAAAAAGGGTCCTCACTTGGACCAACGTTGGCCTTTATGATGAGTGTTGTTGCACTGAGTTTACCGGAAATGATTATTTTGCGACGGGTGCTGAAATTGCGATTAATCATTACTTTTATAAGTATTGTAGCTGTTGGTATTATCTTCATCGGCTATCTTTTTAATTTAGTTATTTAAATAAAAGAAAAGGAGATTTACAATGATTATTAAAATTTTAGGAATGGGTTGTGCTAACTGTAAACGAGTAAAAGCACTTGCCGCCGAGGTTGCCAGCGAACTTGGCACAGAGGCCACCATAGAAGAAGTAACCGATGTCAAAAACATTATGAGTTATGGTATTATGCAAACACCGGGAATAGTGATTGATGAAAAGTTGATTGGGTCAGGAGGTGTCCCAACCAAAGAGCAAATGCAACAAATGATTCAGTCTGCTATGGGTTAGGTTAAATAGGTTGTTGAGGATAATTTATGTGTTGGATTCATGATTTAGTGTTTCTCCATATTGGTCGCCATGATGGACAACTTTTCATGAGGAAAATCTTATTTCAAAATAGTATGTAGCATATTTTGCAAAAACAATGTAATTAGTTAGATAAATTATAAACCATGAGCGTCAAGCATGCTATTTAGTATGATAGATGATGTCGTATACTTGGCAAAAGGTTAATAATGGTTTATAATGTGTAGCAAGTTGGCTGGTATTATCATTTTTATTAGAAGTCAAAAATGCACAGGCGATTTGTATTTTAGTTTTAATGTATGATACTGATAATGAGGTTTTGTATTTATTTTTTTAGTGTAATTATATAGTTATTTTGGGAGGAGAACTTATTTTTACTTTGTCAACTTAATTGCTTTAGTATTGTCAACGGTTATACAGGTATCAAAAAGATATTACGAGTTCTAAAGTGATATAAAACACCTAAAAAATCAATCAAATATGATTGATTTAACTTGTATGGAAAAAAGTGGTATCATTTCATTAAAGAAAAAAGAAGGATATCATAATGTTGAGTACAGTATTTTAATCTAATGTTGTAGTATCTCTGTTGAGTTGCTGTGCTGTAAAGAAACGAGATTAAAGCTCATTCTTTTCCAAATTATAGTTAGGAGGATATAAAACCTATGTTAAAATTTCCAAAATACGTTACTGTTCTATTCGTAATATCTCTTCTGGTAGCGTTACTAGTAACTATCACGCAAGCTCAAAAAACTACTTTCCCACCTCTACCAGATGTAAAAGGATCTCCTAAATCTCTGATAGGTGCAACGGGTACACCAAAACCTAACGAAGACCGCCCTATGGATAGTGTAGCACCGACAGTAACATCAAGGAAGTATGTAGAGACCATTAATATGGTTACAAAAGGAACATTAGATGAAGATATAGGAAAATTTGTTATACATAAAGTAGATGGAGATTATGTAGAGGTACTGGTATCACCTGATATCTTGAAAGGAATTTCTAATGAAAAGAGAAATACTATGTTTAAGATGTCTGAAGGAGATAGGATAGTAACTGCGATAGCTCCTTTAAGTCTTATGAAAAGATATGCACCTCGTCCACCTCAATTAGAAAATCAGTCAGATGAGGAGTAAATGAAATGATGATAAATCTAAAATATAAAAAATTACATTCAATTGTAGTTAGTCTTTTTTTGCTAATAACTGTAACATTTATTCCTCTGTTGGTCCAAGCATCTGTCAACGAATGGGTTATTACAGAACTTCGTACAGATATAAGTTCTATCACGACAGGTTCGTATTTAGATTACCAACATTATATATACGCTGCCTATGCACCTAACAATCCTGACTTAGATTTTACTACTGGTTGGTTTGCAGTTGATTTAGATACTGGTTCAATTAATAAATTTACACAAGTTGGTATTCTTACCCGCCAAGGTCAAGCTCAATGGTTTGTATACTCTGAAGCAACTGTGCAATGTCTACGCGGAACCTATGCTTGGCCAGTTTGGGGCAATATATCTGGAAAGGATGCGTAGGAGATTATGGTGATTTAGGAATCTCTCCTGGCAACCTCGCTTGGACAAAGGTTGAGGCGGTAACTTATTCAGGTCAGAACTGGTGGATTCTACGAGTTTATGACGTACATGGTGTCGCTTATGATGTGGCCACAAGGTACTTAGTGATAGCAACCAAATTCATAGGGCATACACGTCATCGGAGTACGGCTACAATTTACCTGATGAAAATCTTTTAATGAATTGAGGGTCTAATTAACCTAATTATCCGTATTTTGTTGTGGGAGTATTCTTTCGCAATAAGGGCAATGTCAAATTTTCATTTGAAGACTCCGGTTTCAAAAATCTTTTACCCTTAAAATGGTAAGGTTGGAATTGAAATCTGACATGTGGTTTCGCATGGCAAAGTTTGCTTTGAAATCTAACATGGGATTTCGCAATAAACTTACAAGAAAAGGGAAATAACAAAGCGTGGCTGGCGAGGGCAGGAGCGGCTTCTGTTTCAATTCAGCTGGTAGTCTGCCCACCGCCAGCACTTGGTGTTATTTGCATGTTGACAAGGCAAACTGACTTTGCATGGTTGGTTTGCCTTGTGTTGATTTTGGTGGTTGTGTGGTATAATCGGTTTGGTTTATTTTCTCTTGAATCTCTGGACTTTTAGTCCAGAGGCGTTTAGTTTTTGATTTGAGAGGTGTTTTTATGCAAGTTAGTCTTCAACAACAAGCTGACTTTCTTACCTTAGCAATTCCTAAAACCATTGCAAACCAAATGGGACTGCAATTTAATTCAATTGTTGAAGTAATCCTTGTAAATGGCAATTTGTTGGTTAAACCAGTTGTGAAACCTAAATTCACATTGGAACAATTACTGTCAGGAGTTACAACCGATAATTTACATGGTGAAGTAGATACGGGACAATCCACTGGCAATGAGGTTTATTAATGGCATACGTACCAACACGAGGTGATGTTGTTTGGATAAACTTTAATCCACAAGCAGGACATGAACAATCAGGACATCGTCCAGCGTTAATTCTTTCACCAAAAGCCTACAATAAAAAAGTAGGTTTGGTGATTTTATGTCCGATTACAACACAAGTTAAAGGTTATCCTTTTGAGGTATTAATTCCTGATGCTTTACCAGCTAAAGGTGCTATATTAGCAGACCAAGTAAAAAGTTTAGATTGGCGTGTTCGTCAAGCAACATTTATGTGTAAATTACCAAATCATGTCATTATCGAAGTGTTAGCCAAACTTAGCACATTGATTCAATAAAAGCAAAATAACAAGGCGTGGCTGGCGAGGGCAGGAGCGGCTTCTATTTCAATTCAGCTGGTTATCCCGCCCACCAGCACTTGGTGTTATTTGCATGCTGACAAGGCAAACTGGCTGGCATAGTTGGTTCGCCTTGATTTGATTTTGGTGGTGGGTGGTTTTGTGGTATAATCATTGTGTAATAATTTATGTTTAATTGTGAGGTTATAATGCAAACATATCATTTTGATGAAATTGTGAGTAATGAAGGTATGGTTACACTTTCAGGATTACCACCACTGGCAAAGGTTGCTGTTGTGGTTATTAAGCCAGAACCGTTTGATTGGAAAAAGGAGATGAATGCATGGCGACTAGAAATGCAAGACCATCCTTTTGCTAAAATGAGTAAAGAAGAAATTTTAGCGAAATTACGCCAAACCCGTGAAGAAGTTTACGAAGAAGTTTATGGGCATAGACATGCGAATTAGTTTGGATACCAATGTGTGGATATTTGGGATTGTCGGTGATGATGAATTTTGTCAAAGGATATTAGATCATTTATCACAATTTAAAGTTATTGTCCCTGACCAAGTTCGTAGAGAATTAAACCGTAATTTATCTGAAAAACTGATGAAACGTTTTTATCAGTTCACCGAACAACCTAACGTACAATTAAATTATGATGATGTTCCAGATATTTATATCACCATGTTTGAATCAAAAGGCTTGAAAAAAGGTGATGCGATTATAGGTGGTTTTGCTGAATGGAAAAAAATTGATACGATTGTATCAGATAATCGTGATTTTTTGAGAGGTTTATCAGCAGGACATTCTTTTGATGTCATGTCACCTCAAGAATTTTGCGAGAAGTTTAATTTATAAGCCAACCAAATAATAAGGCATGGCTGGCGAGGGCAGGAGCTGGCTTCTATTTCAATTTAGCTGTCTACCTGCCCCCCGCCAGCACTTGGTGTTATTTTTGCATGTTGACAAGGCAAACTGGCTGGCATAGTTGGTTTGCCTTGATTTGATTTTGGTGGTTGGGTGGTTTTGTGGTATAATGGGGTTGGTTTCATTTTTGATTTTGGAGGTCTTTTATGATTTTACAAGATATTATTGTTGATATTCATGCATTAACTGAAGATTTAGAAGTGTATGAACGTAAATATGGTGTACTTACCGAAACATTCTATGAATTATACTCAAACGGTATAGAACCAGAAGATGATACATGGGTACTTGACTGGTCAGATTGGGCAGGTGTGTATCAAATTTTTATACATCGCCAGGAACAATATCGTCGTACCATTCAAAGTTTAAAATCTCAAACACAATCACTTGCCGAAGTTATTGGGAGAACTGCTAGACATGAGCCAATTCCAGTCGTTTCGTAGCTATGAAAAATTTATCTATACGCTACAACAGTATTTTCCTTCGGTAAAACGGTCAAGTTTGATTCTCATTAAACGAGGTAAACATGTTGGGCAGTTACGAGGTGAAATGGTATTTGGCTATGGTTTTCGAGTAACTGTTAATGAGCGTTTGTCAGAAGAAGATAAAGGTGTTGAAATTATATCGTATGGATATGAATTATGGCATAATACCGAAAAAATCGCATGGTATGATTCACAACCCCATCCCCATGACCCAACACTGGCAAGTACACACCCACATCATAAGCATGTACCACCGAATATCAAACGAAATAGAATACCTGCACCAAACATGAGTTTTGAATGTCCTAATTTACCTGCTTTGATGGCAGAAATTGAGGAATTGATACAGGCAATTGAGTTTTAACCCAATCAAATAACAAAGCGTGGCTGGCGAGGGCAGGAGATGGCTTTTCCAATTTAGCTGGTTACACGCCCCCGCCAGCACTTGGTGTTATTTTTGCATGTTGACAAGGCAAACTGACTTTGCATGGTTGGTTTGTCTTTTTTTGATTTTGGTGATGGGTGGTTTTGTGGTATAATCATTGTGTAATAATTTATGTCTAATTGTGAGGTTATAATGCAAACATATCATTTTGATGAAATTGTAAGTAATGAAGGTACTGTTACACTTTCAGGGTTGCCACCATTGGCGAAAATTGCTGTTGTGGTTATAGACCCTGAACCATTCGACTGGCAATATGAAATGGAAAAATGGATGCAGGATATTAGGAAACGGCACTCATTTGCCAAAATGACGAAAGAAGAAATTTTAGTAAAACTTCACCAAACACGTGAAGAAGTTTACGAAGAAGACTACGGATACAGACATGCGAATTAGTTTAGATACCAATGTATGGATATTTGGTCTTTTTGGAAGTGATTATTTTTGTGAGAAAGTCCTCCGTCATTTACATCGTTTTCAAGTGGTTGTTCCTGGTCAAGTGAGAAAAGAACTGAATCAAAATATATCGCCTGAGGATATGAATCGTTTTTACGATTTTGTTAAACAGCCTTATGTTCAATTGAGTTATAAAAAAGTGCCTGATGTTTACATTACCATGTTTGAATCAAAAGGTTTGAAAAAAGGTGATGCGATTATTGGTGCTTTTGCTGAATGGAAAAATATTGATACTATTGTATCGGATAATCGAGATTTTTTGAGAGGGTTGTCAGCAGGACATTATTTTGAGGTCATGTCACCTCAAGAATTTTGTGAGAGATTTGATTTATAACCCAAGCAAATAACAAGGCGTGGCTGGCGAGGGCAGAGCTGGCATCTATTCCAATTTAGCTGGTAACCCGCCCCGCTAGCACTTAGTGTTATTTTGCTGTTTTGAAACATAAGTTTTTTCATGATTTTCTACCAAATCTTTAGCACGATGCCAAACATAACCACGCCCTTGTTTTACAAAAAGCCCCATGTTTCTTGTGAGATGATTATAAAGATTTCGATGTCCACCAAAATCATGCAAAACCGTATCATCTATGTTTACTGTCTCAAGACCATCCATAAGAGTTAAGATTTTTTGATATTCTTCCACTGTAATCTCTTCAATTTTATAACCACGTCGAATCAATGCAAATGCGTTAAAGTGGATAGCTACCTTATTCATGGGAACAACTAATTTTGCGATGTTTGTTAAAAAATGATAGAGCTGAAAATATTGGTTATTGGTAATGTCTATTTCACTGGTAGGAATATCAACCGCCTCAAATATAACTTTAAGTTCCATGTAATGTTTATAATTGAGCCATGCTTTTTTCCCCTCAGGAATTACATTGAATTGTAAAACATTATGCTTATTCATCCCAACCTTCCAATAAAATACGTTCAGCCATTTGGTAAATTTCCATTGCATCACTTGGTGGTCTGAATCCCATTTTTCGCAACTTTAGAAATAACATGTAGTGGTCACCTGAATCATATATACTAAAAACGGGCACAAAGTAACATTTTCATGAAGATATCTTACTGGAGCGTCAAAGCTTGCTTTGACAGTCAAGACAAGAAAGGTTTTTGAAAACCTCTCACAATCGTAACACACATATTTTTCAATGCAAATTAAAATATATGTTTGAACACATCCTTGCCCAACCAGTTTGAGCAATAACGACGCTTGTAGAGTGAAGTGCCACCAGCCCTCTCTCTATTTGGGAGGCTGGGATAAAAATTGCTTATCAGTCAGAAATCACTGTAGTGACACTGACATTAACTGTTTTTGTTAGTGGAATGACCCACTGCGGTTGATGACTCTGACCATCAATTGTCAAAGCCTGTGGCGGCAAGCCATTAAAATCAAGCAGGTGTAGATTATCCGCTATAACAAAAATGATTGATTCATTGCGTGCCACTGCCACATCTGGAAATGTCAGTCCGATTTCTTCAGCAATGGGGAAAATACGGTGAAGGTTGCTTCCGTCCCAGTCCATCATCATTAGCATGTAATGGCTATCTACAGACCGAAGTGGATTGACCGCCTGCCCAAAAATTATGCCATCTTCATGCCAAATCGGATTACTCCACATGCCTACTTGTTCGATAACGTTTATTTGCATCGAACCATCCACCGCAATAATCCACATGTCAAATTGCTGTGGGTTACTAGGAATAACAGTAGCGATAAAACGAGAATCAGGTGACCATGCTATACTCGGCAACCATACCCAATTACTATTTGTTTCATAAGGTGTAAAATCCATTAATGGCATGATAGTTTTGGTAACAATATCAATGATTCCTACTTGACTAGCATTGGAATAGGCAAACGAATTACCATCGGGAGACCAATAATAATCAGTTCCCCACCATGCATATAAGTTAGTAGTATTGGCTGGCACGATTTCAGTTGCAGTTTCAATATTGCTTTTGGTATCCCATAACCACAAATCGTTATAGGCTCGCCAACCCGGTGAACCAGGCGACCTTTCGGCAGTACTGTAGGCAATGACGGTCTCACTAATTTGCGGTGACCATTCGGCATACAACACACCTTTCAACGGTGTTGATATGGCTGTTTCACCCACGATTTGAGTATCAACTTGCCACAGTTCGTTAAGCGGAGCCGTTATCACATCGGTAATATTTCTACTGTAAAGCAATCGTTCACCGTTAGGCGATAGGCTAAAGGCATGTCCATCTAAATCCCCTTTGGTGGTAACAACACGTCGAGCCGAGCTATGGTCAGACATGAGCCAAGCATTTCCTCCCGAAATGTATGCCACAATTCCATCTATAGGAATATCGCTTAAACCCGCCTTTCGTCCAATGGCGATAATTTCTTCAACAGGCTTTTGCACAATTTCATGTGAAACTTGATGACGGTCAATCTCTTGCCCATCCTGATAAGTAATTTTTCTGGTAATTTGTTCTTGTCCATTTGAGCCAATCTGCACCAGTTGTTGTTCGTCTTCAGGCAGAGCCTCGTTTGGAATAATGCGACGCTCAAATGGAATAATGATTAACTCTGTGGTTATGGTTTCGGTGATACGCATAACCTGTATCATCATTTCAGGTGTGAGTTGAGCATAAAGGTCAGGCTCTACGCGGTCTAATTCGTTAAGCGTAATTCCAGCTACATTCAATGCCTCCCGAACGGTGATAGCATTTGTGGAAATGATTACTTGTTCATCATCAACCTGAATAGTAACTCGATTGGGAGTCCGTTGGCATCCCATTGTGATAAGAATAAGCATGAAAAGACAAACAAAAAATTGTTTCATAAAACTAAATATTCCTAGCAACCGCATAATGAGCAATATCGCTCAATGCCTTGCGATAAATATTATCAGGAAGCATAGCTAAAGCTGATTCTGCCTTACCCACAAATTCTTTTGCAGTAGATAAAGATTGTTGCAAGGCATTAGATGTTCGGAGTTGCTTGACCGTTTCTTGAATTTCATTATCGGTAACGGTTTTCCCAGTGATTACTTTTGATATGATAGAATGGTCGGGATATACATCCAAAAAATCTAAGATAGGTAAGGTGATAATCCCTTGCCGCAAATCATGAGCAACAGGTTTACCAATCCGTTTTTCATCCCCCTGAAAATCTAAAATATCATCCATGATTTGGAATGCCATGCCCAACTGATAGCCATAATCACGAAAGGCATGCATTTCATGTTCTAATAATCCTGCTAAAATTGCTCCTGTTTCAGCACATGTGGTAAAGAGGGAAGCGGTCTTGGCATAAATACGATTGAAATATTCATCACGATTGAGCATGACATTGGACTCTCTACTAAAAAATTGTTGTAGTTCACCATTAACTATCGTCATCAATGTTGTCGAAAATATCTTGACAATACGAACATTATCAGTTTCAGCAGCTAATGCTGCCGACCGAGCAAACATATAATCCCCCGCTAAAACTGTTGCAGCTGGTGCCCATTTTGTGTTTAAGGTGGGATGCCCGCGACGAGCATTAGCATTATCAACAAAATCATCATGAACGAGTGTAGCAGTATGTAGCATCTCTACAGAAGCCGCTAAGGCAATTGCTTTTTTCATATCAACATTACCAAAGCGAGTAACCAACAAAGTAATCGCTGGTCTCAATCGCTTGCCTCCTGCTGATATTAGATAGGCGATTACTTCATTCAAGGCAGGAATAGGTTCACCGATATTTTCTCTCATTTTTGCTTCAACATGAATTATATCATTTGCCACAATATCAAGTATTGTCATTATATATTTTCCTCATTCGGGGTGTAATAGTTTTAGCTATTCAGGTTCATTTCGTTTGCCACGTAAGGGATGGGGCGATAAAAAAGGGCTGTCTGTCTCAACAATTAGACGATTAAGTGGAATTGTTGCCACAATGTCAGGAAATCCTTTCGCATTTTTAAAGGTAATGGGTCCGCCAATTCCCATGTAAAATCCAAGTGAAACCACCTCTTCTACGGCAATATTTCCCGAATAGGCATGCAAGACCGCAGAGGTTTTGGAAACCTCCGTGGTCTTTAAAATCGACATGGTATCTTCGGCTGCATCTCTTTGATGAATAATTACAGGCAAATCCAAGTTTTGTGCTAAAGTCAATTGAGATTCAAACGCCCTATACTGGTCTGATTTTGATGTACGGTCCCGATAAAAATCCAGTCCAATTTCTCCAATGGCAACAACATTTTCATCTTGGGCGATGTCGGCTAAAATCGCTAATGTTTCATCGTTGACTTTATCAGCACTGTAGGGATGAAAACCAACAGCCGCATACACGTTTGGATAGCGATGAGCTAAAGCTAATGCCTCTCGGCTTGTGGTCAAGTCAACGGCGGGATTAATAAAACATGTTATCCCAGCTTCAGTGGCACGGGCTAACACTAATTCTCTATCCGACTTAAATTGATTAAAATTTAGGTGACAATGTGAGTCTATTAAATTCAACAAGAATGTATCCTCATAAAAAGTTATCAAATTAACAGTATACCAAAAAGTTGGTTTTTGAGAAATTTCTGTAGTAGTCAAGGGTATTGAATATGAAATGTGAAAATTACCCTTATATGAATTTGTTTCGTGATATGTGAAATTCCATTTCCTATACCTGTACCACCACAATAGTCATATCGTCATGCGGTTCGGTATCACCTACAAATGTTGTTACCTCAATTAAAACATGGGTCAACATTTCAAGGGCGGTTGTTTGTGGACCTTCTTTGATTACTTTTTCAAATCGTTCAAAGCCAAACATGTCATTATTTAAATTCATGGCTTCGACGATGCCATCACTGGTTAAGATAATCATATCACCTTTTGACAAATGTCGTGTTTCTGACATGTATCCTGATTGAGAACCTAAGCCAACTCCCAATGGCATGCCGCCGATATCAACCCATTCCACAGAGTCATGTCTCCGTTTAATAATGGGCATTGTACAACCAGCATTGACCATTTTTGCTGTGGCAAAACCTGAACTGTTTTTTAAATCTTTCAAGTCTATTTCTAAATAAACAAATGCACAATTCTGTTTTACTTTATTGGTATAGACTATCAATGCCTCATCCATTTTTGCTAATAATGAGGCTGGTCCCAAATCTCGTTGAACTATTGATTGAAATGAAGCAATTGTCACAGCCATCAATAAGGCAGCAGGACTTCCCTTTCCTGAAACATCTCCCACAGCAATACCGTAACGCTGTTGTCCAAAAGCATGATAGGCGTACAAATCACCTCCTACCTTACTAGCGGGAGTGCTGTAGCAGGCGATATCCAAGTCATGCCAGTGTGGGTTTGCCGATGGAAGCAAGCCTTGTTGAATTTCTTGAGCGAGGTCTAATTCGTTTTGCAGTTGGTGGTTGAGCTTTTTAAGATTGTGATAAGCGGTCCTTAATTCCGTTTCCATCTGCTTGGGTTGGACATCTTTTCCAGTTATTCTTTGTTGATAACGATTAATCACCAATTCCATATCTTCAGGAGCAACAAATTCGTTAATGCTTTTACCAATTATTGACTCTGTAGCATAACCAATCATGTTAGCAAATGACTCATTAATAAAAATTATATTGCCATCTTGAATAAGAAAAACTCCATCTTGGATATTATCTACTAGAGTGCGATATTTTTCCTCTGATTCTCTTAAAATATTTTCAATCTGCTTACGTTCGCTAATTTCTCGTTGTAATTGTTTGTTTGTTCCCGATATTTTTTGATTGCTTTCTTCTGCTTGTTTGAAAAGATGATATGTACTGAGTAATACACCAATGAGAATACACAAATAACTGCTGATTTTCAATAAGTGAGCTGTATTAAACATGATATCAAACCACTGATTTGAACGTACCATAAACGGTACATGCACTGCTATCTGCATGAGCAATGAAAGAAACAGCCAGTGGTCAATGTCATCTTGTTTCCAATGTTTTTTATGAGCATGTCCTATGACAGCTACAAGGAAAAGCAAAGCAGGAATAAAATCGGCTGGACGATGGAAAAACTGGTTAGGATAGTAAACCTGACGTGGTAGTGAGACAAACGAAAAAACAAGAATGTTTGTTACCACTAGTCCCACTACAAGCACATATACAAAAATTTCTACGGAAACACCAAGATATTTTGACTTTCGTTGATTATGCCAAATCAACCAACTTAATCCTACCAGTGTCGCTAAGTATAGTCGTGAAGCTAACCAACTTTGTGGAATCATTGAGGACGGGGCAGATGGAAAATAGCCTACAAAAAGTGGTGATGTGACAACCATATGGTAGAAATCGAGGAAAGCTGCTCCTAAAAGCCCAGTGCCAATCAATAAAAAGACGAGTCGTTTCTTGCTATAATGACGTACTAAGGCAATGACTCCTACAAACAGAGCCAAAAAGGTAGCAACCGATTCCATCAAGGTATGAGTGTTTGCTGTGCTTTGCCAGCGAACATAACTTAAGATAACATACCCTAACATCAATACAACAGCGAGTATGGTATACATCGCTATTCTTTTTTTATATTGAATCAAAAAATTACCCTCTTTAGAAATTGGGGTGTTTACAAAATTTCAGATATGAATTAAAACTATTGTGGTTCAGATCGAACATCGTCATGCTCAGACTCAACATCGTCATGCTCAGACTCAACATCGTCAGCCTCAGACTCAATATCGTCAGTATCAAACTCAACATCGTCAGTATCAAACTCAACATCGTCAGTATCAAACTCAACATCGTCAGCCTTTATTTCGATGTTGTTACTATCAGGCTTGATATTGTCATCTTCAGATTCGGTATCGTCATTCATTATACCAACGGTTTGGTTACGATAATCTTTAACAATCTTAAACCATATTCCTCCGATTGTTCTTTTTCTTTCTTTGTCCTTTGTCCACATACCACCACTCTCTTGTATTTTTAATGATTCTTCTAATAAAGCCAGAGCAGGTCCGATACCGACTCGACTAATTTGGTAACATACTTCCCCACGTCGTTTTTCATCTAATTTATCACAGATTTTCATTGCAGTTTTATAGATTTCTCTACTAAATTTTTTCTTTTTCTTTTTCGGTTTGCCATCACCTTGTTTCGAATCTTGAGGAGGTTGAAATTGCTTAACCGATTTTTTAGGAAGAACACGGTCTTTTTTTCGTTTTGGTTTTAATGATTCTACCTCATTCGTCAACTGGGTAACCAGTGGGGTAAATTTCTCTGCTGTTGGTGGTGGTAGTAAAGGTATTATCTCATTTGCCACATCCAAAGCCTGTTGTGATAACTCTTGATATTCTGCTGACTCATGTTTATAAACCTTTCGTTTTTTTAATAATTCAATAAATCTGTTGTTTAACTCCTTGACGGATGCCATTATTTATATTCCTTTCTTTAATAAATTTTTTACAATTGAATTTCTAGGTGTTTATGATACCACATCTTTCTATTTTTGGCAAATTTAGGTATGCTATTAAAGTGATAAAAATTGTAACGAAAATTGAAATATATTAATTTGGGGTAGTGGTGCAAAAGTAGTGAAGGAGTGAAAAAACTTGCTTTTTCATGTCAAAGCAAGTTTTGAACAGCCCTGAATAGTAGGGCGTACTGCCGTACGCCCTACAACTAGCATTGAACAGCCCAGGTCGGTTTGCGGATTTTGTCTTAATGCTCTACTTACACCGTTGATTTAACGGTGTTTTGTTTCTTTACCTATTTCTATTGTTATACTAACAGGAGATACTTTTTATGGAAAAATTCCAAAGATTTAAGCATTATTTACCATTATCATTTATGTTTTTAACAGTGTTAATTTGGGGTGCGGTCTATCATCCTATCTTAACATGGGCTGATAGTTCCGACACTAACAACCCTCCCGTTGCGGAGGACATGACTTTATACACCCTTGAGGATGTATCCATTGATGGTTTGCTTCAGGCAACTGATGCCGAATCAGATACGTTACGATATTCGGTTGTTAGTGAACCTGAGCATGGCACAGTTGTTCTCACTGCCGATATGACAGGAACGGTACTTATCACAGGGACAGGTGGCATGACAGGTACGGGTAATGTAACTGGTACAATGATTGTTACTGATGGTGTTCCCAACGATTTTGTTTATTACCCACATGATGATTTCAACGGGACGGATAGTTTTACTTTCCTAGCTCATGATGGGGAATTTAACTCAAATGAGGCTGTAGTAACAATTGTTATTGCACCTGTTAATGATGCTCCTCGTTTTAAGAAAGGGGCTGATGAAGTAGTGCATGAAAATGCAGGAGCCCAGACGGTCGAAAATTGGGCGACTAAGATTTCACAAGGTCCGTCTAACGAGGCAAATCAAACGCTAACATTTATTGTTGCTAGTGATAACGCCGACCTTTTCTCTGATGAACCTACCATTGACACCGATGGCACATTGACTTACACCCCCGCCGATGAAGCTTATGGCATGGCAATTGTCAGCGTACAGCTAAAAGACGATGGTGGTACAGTCAACGGTGGGGAAGATACTTCTTCCACTAAAACATTTTTCATTGTGGTGGAACAAGATATTCCAGCCATTAAATTGAAAAAGACTGTTGGCACGAATCCCAATCAATGTGCAAATAGCAATGCTATTTATGTTGAATCAGGCAGTGAGGTAACTTATTGCTACACCGTTAAAAACGTCGGTGACGTACCATTAACCAAACATACTTTGGTTGATGATAAATTAGGTACGCTTCTTACTGATGAAGTTCATTATCTCGCTCCAGGTGATAGTTGGCAATATCTCACTACAGCGATTGTGCGTGAGGAGACCACCAATGAAGCCACATGGACGGCTACAGATGGTATTGAGCATACCGCTTCCGATACCGATTTTGCCCATGTTAAAATTTCTAAAGCAGATTTGAAGATTTCAAAATCGTTGAATATTCCTGCTATATTTGCAGACAACGATATTGAATATACCATCTATTACAAAAACAAAAAGAATCACACCGCTAGGAATGTTCGCATTACCGATACATTGCCTTCAAATGTGACTTATGTGGATAACACCCATAGCAATAATGGTAGTCATGACATCAGCACTGAACAAACTGGGGATGTCGTTGTTTGGACAATTCCATTGTTAGAAGGTGGCGAGCGTGGTTATATCTACCTCACGGTACATATTGACGCAAATGCTCAAGTTGGAGATAAAATTGAGAATACAGTCGTCATTCATTCCGATACGGCTGATAGCAATACCAATAACAATTCTGACAGTCATGCCAGTTATGTCACTGTTCCTTTCCGTGATTTAGCGATTCGGAAAAAAGCAAGTGGCTATGTTGAGGCAGGTAAGAATTTTTGGTATCGGCTCTACTATCGCAACGATGGAAACATCGAGGCAACGCATGTCAGCATCACCGATACTCTTCCAGTTGAAGTGAGCTATGTTTCACAATCTAACCATGCTAATGCGGTTCCACGTATCAATGGGAATACGATTACATGGCAATTGCCCGTACTCGGTCCTTTCCAATCGGGACGAATTGATTTACAAGTCATGGTGGATAGTGATGTTCCTACTGATACGGAATTAATCAATGAAGCCATTATTGGTGGGGCTGACGATGATATTGATTTTAATAACAATGAAACTAGCATTTCTACCGTAGTTCAACCGCCAGCTGGAAGTATCACTGGAACAGTGACTTTCCCTGACGGTAATCCCATGCAAAAGAGTATTATGATGATGCTTATGATGTAGAAAATGCAACCCCTGTCAGAGTCATGTCAGGCAAGGCAACACCGAATATTAATGTTGCCTTCAACGAACCTGCTCCTCCTTTGGCTGAAGGTAGTATGGATACAGGTCACATTGACTATGACCCGATAACGGGTGAAATAGAGGTATGGATGCCTGCTCCTAAGGATCAGGAACAGGTGTCATGCCGACTGATGTCATTCTTCTTTTAGTTACAGAAGATGGCGATGTAGAACCTGTAAATGGCACTGTCATGCTATCAGGGACGCTTGTTATCGGAGTTGGCTATCCGATGATATCTATTGGCAATAACACTTATGCTGCTACCATTCCCGCCGAGGAGATTGTAGAAGGCACATTAAGGGTCATGTATAAGTGCGGTGGGCTCCTTTACGATGAGTTGATTGGTAGTATTACCTTGTTTGACCCTAGTGGTTTTATCACTGATGCAGTCACTCAACAGCCTGTCATCGGGGCAAGTGTTGAGCTATTCAAATTAGATGATTGGACAGTGAAAAGCGATGCTTCCGATGCTATGCCTGAAACATGTCATACTATCATTACCAAAGGGACAACCCCATGGACACAGCCAACACCAACTTCGGTAGTGCCGACAGAAACTCCGAATCCAATGGCAACGAGTACACTTGCTCCAGGTGATGTACCTAGACCAACGACGAGTTCATTAGCCCCATAGGAACAAAATATTTTGGGGAGGGCACTTCGCCCTCCCCCTAGCCCCCTCCCAGAGGGAGATGGGAATCGTACTCCCCTCTCCTTGTATGGGAGGGTAGGGGTGGGGTCAAGTAGGCGACAAATGAAAAACATCAAACCAATTGAACTAGGACAATTCTTAAAACTAAATAATCTTGTTTCTTCGGGAGGCGAGGCAAAAATCCTCATTCAAGGATGTGAAGTAAAAGTGAATGGCATGGTGGAAACCCGCCGCAAAAAGAAATTGAGATTAGGAGATGTGGTAGAAATTCATGGCAGACATGTTGTAGTTGACCAAGAAAACATGTAGTAGATGTATTGCCAACCCCAACTCACTAATTCCATATCAACGGTACGAGCACTGCACTGACAACCATGATAATAATCAACAATGGAAATCCTACTTTGCTAAAATCAGAGAATCGATAGCCTCCTGGAGTTAAAACCAATGTATTAACTGGCGAGGCAATCGGGGTAAGAAATGCAGTTGAGGCTCCAACTGCGACCATCATCATCATGGCATACGGAGATATATTCAAACTTGTAGCCGTTTCAATTGCTATTGGTGCCACCAAAACAGTCGTTGCCGTATTACTGATAACTTGGGTAAGACTGGTCGTCAGCAGAAACATGCCAATCAATAAGGCAATAGGTCCCATTGTCCCCAATGTGTTCAAAAATCCATCGGCGATAAATTCTGCTCCACCTGTTTGTTGCAAAGCCGTACTCATCGGCAACATGGCTGCAATTAGTACCACACTTTCCCAACTGATAGCCCTGTAAACTTGTTCCGCATTCAAACATCCACCCAAAACCATGACCATGCCAGTGATAATGACGGCTATTACTGTTGATACAACTCCTGTCAATAACATCAGAACCATGCCAGCTAGAGCAGCTAGTGCGATGTATGCTTTTATACCTAACCCTTCATTCTTCAGCATAGCCATCGGGCGCCCGACGACTACGAAATTTCGTCTTTCCTTTTGTAAAATATTGATTGATTCCCATGTGCCACGCACAATCAAGGTATCGCCGAAAGATAATTTCGCATCGCCAATGAAGACCAATTTCTTGATTTAAGAGTTCTTCTTGGGCTTCTTCAGTTGATTCGATAGGTTGAATACCAAGCTGAAGTTGGCGAGCCAGGCGTTGTACTGCTCGATGAGTTCCTTTGATAATCAACACATCATCTACATTGATGATAGTATTGGGCCCGGGCATTTGTTCTGGTACATGTTCACTGTTTTGTAGAGTTTCTTTAATGTTATGTAAAACTCTACGTGGTGAAAGGTGTTGATGTTTATCTGCTAAAGGTGATTCTGATTCTGAATCTGCCTGGTCAATTCGCAAAACAGTGACTCCGAAATTATGTCCCAATTTTGCTTCGGCAAGTGTTTGTCCAATCAATTCCGAGCCACGCCGAATCCGTACCTGAAATAGATTATCCTGTAAATGATATGCTTCGGCTAACTCTTGGGCAGTGGTTGATGATTCGGTTGATGTGTTTTTGAATTTCTTTTTAGGCAGTAATTTTTTGCCCACGAAATGTATGTAGACCATACCAATTAACAAAAGTGGAATACCAACCCAAGCAAATTCAAAAAAACTAAATGGTTCAAAACCTGCGTCTTGCAAAGCTTCGGATACCACAATATTTGGTGGTGTACCAATTAATGTAAGTAATCCTCCAACTTGGGAGGCAAATGCCATTGGGATAAGTAATTTAGCGGGCGAAACACGAATGCGACGGGCAGCGGCAACGGCTGCTGGAAGTAATACCGCTACCGTTCCAGTGTTACTTAAAAAAGCGGATAAAACAGCCGCTCCCAACATCAAGGCAATGAGCAAACGTGTTTCGCTTGAACCTGCAAAATCTATCAACTTTTCACTGAACCAATCAGCAACACCTGTTTGGAAAAGTCCTGCCCCTACCACAAACAATCCAGCAATCATGATTACGGTTGAATTAGAAAATCCTGCTAGAGCATCTTGTGTTGTCAGCACACCCATTAAAACAAGTGCTAACAATGATAACATTGCTACAATATCAATACGCAATGTATCGCTAATGAATGCAATAATTGTTACGGCTAATATAACAAATGTGATAACCATTATTAAAAAACTCCTCATGTAAAACGGGTATTTTACCCGTCAGCATGGACAAACAAGATGTCTGTCCTACGAAACATAGTTTATCGCATTATCTCAAAATTTGAAAATTAACTCATTAACATTAATTACTAAAGGGTCAAGGCTTGCCTTGACATGAAAAAGCGAGCTTTTTCGCTCCAAAAAACGGCAATATCTACATCACGCTCAAATTTTGCCGTAACTTAAATTTTGTGGTAATCTTCTATAAAATCCTAAAGAAATATGGAGAAAAACTATGCGAGCTGAATCAGTTTGGAAAAGTATCACCTTTGCCATGGAGGGAGTACGGTATTTTTTGCGAACACAACGAAATGCCAAAATTCATGCGGTTTTTACCATTATTGTTATTATTATCGGATATGGTTCACATTTACATAAAACTGATTGGGCAATCTTAGTTTTAACGATTGGATTTGTCTGGGTAGCAGAAATGTTGAATACTACATTTGAATCTCTAGTTGATTTGGTTCATCCTGGAGAACATCCTCTTGCTAAAGTTGTGAAAGATGTAGCTGCTGGTGCTGTTCTTTTCTCTGCAATAATTGCAGCAATAATTGGATTATTGATATTGGGACCTCCACTGTGGCAAGCTTTTAATCAAATATTCTTTTTAAGTTAGACCAGTCCCAACTCTACCCTCTGAAGAGTAAGGTTGGGTGGAGTTAGCAAAATGATTCAAAAATTCAATCGCTACGAACTCAAATATATCATTACCTTAGAACAATATCACAACCTTGCCCATGAATTAACTACCTACATCCAACCTGACCTGCATGGCGACACGCGTGGACGGTATACTGTCACTTCACTGTATTATGACAGTGCCAATTATAAAGCCTATTGGGATAAAATCGAGGGGCATCGCTATCGGCGCAAGGTACGGATTCGGATATACGGCAATCCGATTATTACAGATGAAACCCCATGTTTTGTCGAGATTCGGGAACGATTGAACAAATCAGTGCGAAAGCGTCGGGCAAAATTGGCATATCAAGCTGCCATTAAATTATGCCATGATGGTGAAATGGTAACAAGTGACTCACCTGATGAACAGAAAACTATTGAAGAAGTGTTGTATTTGTATAATGTCTTGCATCTACAACCAATGTGTCTAGTGCGGTATCATCGGCTAGCGTTTAATGGCAGTAAGTATGATTCGGGATTACGGGTTACATTCGATACACACTTGACATACCGTACTCATGCCTTGAATATGCAAGCCGAGCAAAGTACTGAAAACCACTTTTTCCTTCCACCACAACGGATAATTTTAGAAGTGAAAATAAACGAGCGTGTGCCGTATTGGTTGGTTGAATTGTTGGGCAAATATCATTGTCACGTGCAAGCGATTAGCAAATATTGCACTGCTTTAGAACAATCGGGGAAATATGTTAGGGTGGAGAAGTGAATAATTACCTTTGGTTAGACCTGACAGGTTTTTATACCAAAAAAGTGTTAGTTTTGTGAATACCATAAGCGGGTTTATGCCATAAACCTGAAAAATAGCATTGAACAGCCCTGTATGTACTTTATACAAATAATTTTGCTAACTTTGCACTTTTGGTAGTTTATGTTACACTCCTTCATAATTTTTAATTAACAATTACAAAGGAGGATTTCATAATCAAAAAATTGTTTTTACTATCCGTTATTTTTAGTCTATTGTTGGTAGCTTGCCAGACAGGAACAGACGAATCGGTATCTAAGCCTGTTATCATTGATACCGATATGGGTACTGATGATTGGTTAGCAATGCTTTATCTTTTGCAACGTCCTGAACTGAGTGTCAAGGCAATCACTGTCACGGGTACAGGTTTAGCCCATTGTGAACCTGGCACACAAAATGCCTTAGGTTTAGTAGCTTTAGCTGAGCAAAGCGATATACCTGTTACTTGTGGACGTGAAACGCCACTAAA
>NBMH01000012.1:0-35006 GCA_002084875.1 Anaerolineaceae bacterium 4572_78
TTGCTAACCCTATCCGAGCCGACTTTGCTTTTTGGGACAATATGCTCCACTTCCAATGGTATATCACGCTTGCCACAATAAACACAAGTGCGATTGAATTTCTCTAGCAGGTATTCTCGTACTTCGTAGCCTGCCAACGTGCCTTGTTGATATTCCATGCCTGATATTTCAGGGTGGACCATCTTGTGCGTATCAAATCGCACCGTCTCAACTGCGATTGACAATACAGGTACAAAGTTGAGTAATCGCTTTGCCCACTGATAGACATTAGCCACCCGTGACCGTAGCGATGGTGGTAGCCAACCTTTGGGACGCGTCCTATTGTCAAAACGTAGCCTACGATAGCGTGTTTTGCGATGTCGCCTTGACCGTCTGACACCTCGCCGTTTGTCCAAGTATAATTTGATTGTTTGTCCTCTGTGATGGAGATTTGCTCCCCACAGTACGACCTTGCCCCGTTTGAAATGACCCACTATGCTAATGCCTGTGGTCTTACTACCAGGGTCTATTTTCAATTCAATACCTTGCATCACGCCACCTTCACGTTCAATCAAAATGATGGTGAACGGATAGCGGCGGTAGACTTTCGCCTTCTTACCTTTCAATAATTGCCTAGCACGTGCAGGATGGCAGGGCATTAACGGCTTTTTGTTTTTGTCTAATACAAATACTTTTTGCATTGTTTTGTTACCTTTCTAACTAAGTTAAAAATCTAATACAAATACTTTTTGCATTGTTTTGTTACCTTTCTAACTAAGTTAAAAATCTCTACTTTCGTAGGTAAATGTCTCCTCGACAATGTTATCCGTAGGTTTGAATGTCAGCAACACTGGGCTTAACCCCTTTAAACCTGTTTAATCACTGACCGTAGCGGGCAAGGCTGGAGAAGCACCCTGCCGTACCTGTTGTAGCTTTCTACGGTAACGTAGCACTTTGCTCCTGCAAGCCCCCCACTTCTAGTGGGGGGTTGTTGACAACCGAGTGAATTTCATGTATTGCTAATGAATAGGACATAAATCCCTAGCAGTAAATGATGGATTAGAATACCCCCAATCGTGTAAAAAGTTCCATGAATCGGGATGGTTAAAAGCACAAGAAAGCGTTACGGTACATGCCTCTGTCAAATCATTGCTATCGCCAAATTCATCTAAGAATACCTCAGTACAGCCATGCAATGCAGGTACCTGAATGTTGTTTTGTATTTGTGTTGCCTTGTCAAATTGGTCAATAGCAGTGTAAGCGACCGCTAAGCGATACCTAGCAAAATCACGTAATAAGGCTAATTCATTATCAAGATTTTCATGACATGCCTCAAGACTATCATCGGTTAAAGCTGTTTGGTAAGCGATAATTGCCTCATGATAATTGCCCTCATTGAACATGGTATTCGCATCTATAATTTGATGATACAAACAAGTTGGTGGATTGTAAACATCGTCAAACAGTTGGTAAGCATCACCATTTGGCGAAATGTATGTGACAGTTTTAAGGCGTTGAGGTCCCGCTCCAACAGATTTTATTTTGCCTCCATAGCCCACGATTTCCAGACCACTTCCTTCATTCAGTGTATCTGTAATTTGGTATTCTGCCGAAAAAATAGATGGCGGATTGATAATCCATGGTTGGTATACCTCACCCGTCCACTGTTCGACCAAGAGAGTACGAATACAGGTATGTATTCCACAATCGTTATAAGTCCATACCAACTCAAGTTTGTTATCATCGTTTATATCTTCAACTGCTAGAATATTTACCACCCCGATTATGTTGGTAGCATACGCCAGTGAATATCCTTCGTTATCGGCATGATAAATTAATAATTTACCATTGGTGACAATTGGTGAGATTTCTCTGTGAATGACAACAATTAAATCAGTGCTATTTTCATTCTGAATATGTTTCGTAATTGTTCCCCCGATTTTATCGCTAATGAGTTGACAATTTTTCAGCCATGCGTTTAAATCATCGGGTTGATTGTCTTTATTATTGAGAAAATTGCTAATCACGGTAGGATAATTATCAAAATTACGCTGACATGTTGCCAATGGAGCAGGAGTACGCGTCGGCGGGCGTGGAGTTGCTGTCGGAGATGAAGTTACTGTTGGCGTGATGGTTTTTGTCGGAGATGGTGGTGCTGTTGGCGTGATGGTTTTTGTCGGAGATGGTGTCGCTGTTGGCATGATGGTTTTTGTCGGAGATGGTGTCGCTGTTGGCATGGGAACATCAATATCTACTGTCAGATTACCACCGAATGACTCACCTTGCGGGTTACGGAGTTGCCATATTCCGACATAGTGTCCCGCTTCATAAGGGGCGACCAAATTAACCGAAATTTCAGTGATTGAGTCAGATTGTGTAGAGGGAAGACCAACAATATTAATATTGCCCATGCGTTGTCCTTCAACAAATGCCAAAGTGTATCCCTCACCCCAATGACATGTGCCAACATTACGCACATGCCATGTCTTAATAAAACTGGCGTTTGCTTCAATAACTGTGCCATCTGGAATGGTTACATCAGATATGAAAACGAAATTGGGGGTGCAAGATATATCAGGTGTAAAAGTTGCAGTTGGTGTATGAAGTATTTCAACAGTTGGCGTTGGGCTAACACTCGGTGTTGATTCGACCATGTCTGTGACAGGTATCGTCACCAGCAATGTTGTAGCAGTTACAGTTATTACAGCCGCTATAGGTGATGGGGTAACGGTAACAAACACCTTTTCTTGATAAGAGGTCGGAGGGTCTTCTATTGTGTTGCAAGCAATCATGCAAATGGATATTAATAATAGCGTAATTAAAAAAATGTATTGTCGTTTCATATTTTAGCTCGCTAATGAACCATCGGAGCCTTGCTTCCCTCATATTCCGTCAACTTTACCCCAATTTGAGCCGACATCTTTTCAATCAGCAACTTCATGCGTTCAATCCGTTTATCTTGGTAACGCCCTTTTCGTTCCAAGAGATGTGTCTGATTTTTAAGCATTTCTACTACTTCTTCTAAAACTGCAACCCGTTGCCGCAACTGCTGAATAGCTTTGGTATTTGCAAGTTCCTTTTTGAGAGCAGTAACTTCATCTGTTTTCTTGGGGCTGTTTGGATTATTGTTGGTGTGCATAAATGTGATTCCTTTTTTAATATAACACACATTGGCAAACTATACCAGTTAATAAAAACGTAGTGGTCAGATGAATAAAAGCACCATGTAACACAAACCTAGTGTTTTCGCTTACTGCCTACGAAAAAAATATCACACATTTTTCATCTGGCAAAACTTATTGTATCACGAAAAAACTAATAAGCAAAATTGTTCTCAAACATTTCAATACCAAAACTCTCAGCAACATTCTGAAAAAGTAATTGTTCACTCCATCTCGTAGACCAATACGATATAGTACAAATTCCTAAAAAATTAGACGAAAATAGCCAAAGAGAACCATTGAATTCAAAGCAATAATGTGTTATGCTTAATATAAATTTTGTGTAGTAAAAAAGGTTTACAAAATGGATTTACCGCTTAATTTCTTTTTGCGAATGGTGTTGGGGCATCTTATTGGTGATTTTATTTTGCAACCATTTTGGTTAGCAATGGCTAAACGACAAGGTTGGAAAGGACTTGTCATTCATGTATTGGTGGTCACCCTTGCCACTGGAGCCATAATATATAATGTTACTGATGACTGGCTCTGTTGGACATTTACTTTATTTTGGGTTCACTTATTTATTGACCAATTTCGCACCTTTGTCTTTACCGACAATTCACATGGTAAAGGCATTATTTTACTCCTGTTAGACCAAGCCGCTCACATTTTGTCTCTCATGGCAATCAGTAAGTTAGCAGTAGTCTGGGATATCAGCATGCTAAAGGACATTTTTAGTTATAATGTTGCTTTGGAAACATCTATTATTACGATTTTGTGTTTGGTTATTGTTGCTATTTGGGTAGCACCTATTTTGGAGATTGAATTTGCTACAGCAGTCATATCGTTTAATGGACAAGCCTCAAAAACCATTATTCCCATTGGTTTTTCCGATAGATTGTTGGGGGGATGTGAACGGTTGATGAGTTTGTGGTTAAGTATTGCCAGCTTTGGTATATTCATCCCGTTTGCATTTGTACCACGATTTTTTTGGTTACAAAAACACAATCAATCAAATAGCAATTTATCTACGTACCTGAAAATTGGTACAAGTTTTGTTACGACGTTGTTAATAGTTGTTTGTACTCCTCACATCAAGCCGTACGCCCTACTATTCAGGGCTGTTAAATGCTATTTTTTTCAGGTAGAACATGTAGGAATATGGGACACATGTCTTATCATCGTGTAGGATTTATGCCATAAATCCCTACTTTATGCTGTTAAAAACAATCCTAACCCCACCCCGGCCCCGTGAACAGAGATGGGAGTAGTCACTTCCCACCGCTTGCGGGGGGATAGATTCCCCTCTCCCTGTGGGGGATGGAGGGCTATGGTGGGGGTGAACGGTTACTATTTTTCGATATGATTTTCAATCACATGGTCGCACAATGGAACGAAAAAGCTTGCTTGTTCATGTCAAAGCAAGCTTTGACGCTCCAGTTTATCTCCCATGGGGAGGGGCTAGGGTGGAGTGAACAGTTTGTATTGACAGATGAATATGAGTCTTCGACTTACACAAAACAATGATTAAGTTTCAGATTCTTGTTCCTTAACAGAACATTTACATAAATCTAATATAAATCTGATATAGTGAATGTACAATAAAATCAAAGTAATGTTAAGAGTCCTCCTAAATCTGTAAAATTGATAAACGATGCCATTGAGGGAAATGAGCATATTGGACTTGTTGTCTCCAAATCTCCTGAAGATGAAAACCCGTCTCCGAAACAAATTTATCCGATTGGAGTTGTGGCTAAAATCCATCGTACCATGCGAGGTAAAGATGGCAACTTACAAATTGTTGTGCAAGGCATGCAACGGTTTGAAATTATCAAATGGACACAAGTAGACCCATACCTGAAAGCACTTGTCAAACAGTCTGATGATATTATTGAGGAAGACAAATTGGTGGAAATTGAAGCTTTGCGTCGGCGGATGATAGAATTGGTTGGGGAAATCATAAAATTTATGCCCCAAGTTCCAGACGAAGTAACCAATTTTTTAGAAACAACGGAAGACCCGCGTGTGCTTCTTTACACCGTTGCTCACAACATGAAGATGGAACATGATGAGCGATTAAATATCTTGATGGAAAATAATTTGCGAACTAAAATGCGACAACTTTTGCAAATTATGGCAAAAGAAGTTGAGGTACTTGAAATTAGCGAGAAAATCCAATCTGATACACAAGAGGAATTGGACAAAGTTCAACGGGAATATTATTTGCGGCAACAGTTGAAATCAATTCAAAAAGAATTAGGTGAAGCTGACGAAGTCGAGGTTGAAGTCGAGAAATACCTCAAGAAATTTGAAGAGATTGGTTTACCAGAAGAGGCAAAGAAAGAGGCAATACGAGAATTAAATCGCCTTAAAAAACTTCCACCTCAATCAGCAGAGTATGGCATAATTAAGACCTATTTGGATTGGATAACTGAATTACCATGGAATGTGCTTACTCAAGATAATTTGGATATTGAGCATGCCAAAACGATTTTCTCAAGACCGAGCAGGGGGTTCTATTCTTCTTTTTGTGGGGCCGCCTGGCGTGGGCAAAACCAGTTTAGGACGAAGTATCTCGCGTGCATTAGACCGTAAATTTACACGCATGAGTTTGGGAGGGGTACGAGATGAGGCTGAAATTCGAGGACACCGCCGTACTTATATCGGAGCCATGCCAGGTCGAATCATCCAGGCATTGAAGCGGGTTGATTCACGCAATCCTGTTTTCATGCTCGATGAAGTGGACAAAGTTGGCAGTGATTGGCGAGGCGACCCCAGCAGTGCCTTGCTTGAAGTTTTAGACCCACAACAAAATCATGCCTTCCGTGACCATTATTTGGACATTGATTTTGACTTAAGCGATGTCATGTTTATTGCCACAGCTAATTATGCGGAGAATATCCCGAGATTGCCAAAGGCTATCTAATTCCACGTCAAATTCACACCAATGGACTTATGCCCGCGGAGATTGAATTTCCTGAAGATGGGGTTTATAAGATTATTCAAGACCATACCCGTGAAGCAGGTGTGCGTACTCTTGAACGACAAATCGCTACAGTCTGCCGAAAAGTTGCTACAAAAGTAGCTGCTAATGGCACTGAAGAAAATGGACTGACAGAGATTAATAATGATGCCATTAAAGAATTTTTAGGTAAAGCACGTTATCATTTTGAAGCCGCTTTACGAACAGAAAAAGCGGGAGTGGCTACAGGGTTGTCCGTTACCCTAGCGGGTGGCGATGTGTTATTTATTGAAGCGACATACATGAAAGGGAAATCCAATTTGATTTTAACGGGACAGTTAGGGGATGTCATGAAAGAAAGTGCCCAGATTGCCTTAAGTTATGTTCTTCACCTGCATGTGCCTGCGGGAGCCATTCCAAAAGATGGTCCCTCGGCAGGGATTACGATAGTTACCGCTCTTGTTTCCTTATTGACAGATCGTCCCGTTAAATCCGAAGTCGCCATGACTGGTGAAATTAGCTTACAAGGACAAGTATTACCAATTGGTGGTCTCAAACAAAAGGTGTTAGCCGCTCATCGAACAGGTTTAAAAGTTGTCATCTTCCCAAGTCGAAATGAAGCCGATATTGACGACATACCTGAAGACATTCGTGAAGACTTACAACTGGTCATGGTTGAGCGGATTGAGGAAGTGTTGGAGATTGCTTTGAGTAATTAGTATAGCTTAATCATTCTGCCAACAAATGTTCTTGTTCTAGAGTATACTCGTGCAGGTCATAAAGTAATATTTCGGATCCAGACCTGACAGGTTTTTAGAAACCTGTCAGGTCTAACCAAAGAACCTTGGATGCTCTAGCAATATCTTCATGAAAATGTTAAGCAATCAAGCAAAAGAACTTGTGAAAGCCCTGTGTCAGACAAGGTTTCAGTCCTAGTTACCCTACAACTTGTTCCAATACATCAGAAAAATAAAATCGTATCTTGTTAAAGTGTTTTTACATGTGAGCGACTTGTGCTATAATGCACTTTGGAATATTACGATACACAAAGGAGAACAACTTAAGGTTTAAAGATTTATGCTAAGAAAAAAATTTCCCGAAGAAGTGCTTGCAGAATCAGATAATTTTGAATTTTCTAATGAAGTTTTTGAAGAACGTGAAGAAATAACGGGAATTACCATTGATGGAGCGGGTTCCAAAGATTTGGATGATGCTATTTTTGTACAGAAGTTAGAGGACGGCTACAGGATAAGTGTATCCATTGCTGATGTAGCATTTAGTGTACGTCATGAATCACCTCTATTTGAGGAAGCACTGCTAAGAGGTGCGACCATTTATAAACGAAGATATACTGTTCCCATGTTACCGTATCAACTTTCAGAAGGAAAATTGAGCCTCGTGCAGAATAGCCCTAGACCAACCATCACCTTTGACATGGTATTGAACACCAAATTTGAAGTAGCAAATATCAATATCAAAGAAACATTCATCAAAAATCGGAGGCGAATGTCCTATGATGAAGTAGACCGCATTATTGGAAACAAGCCTGATGACCCTGACCATGTTTTTTTAGTGGAATGTTTTAATTTGGCTCAAATTTTACTTAGAAAACGCCAAGAACAAGGTGCTTTAGCCGTTTATGACATGGCAAATAAAATATTTACGAATGAGGAAGGACATCTTATTACCCTTAATGATACAGAACATAAGGGCAATTTGATTGTGCAAGAACTGATGATATTAACTAATCAAGCTACAGCTCGATTTTTAGCAAAACAAGGTGTTCCCATTCTATTTAGAAATCATACCGTTCAACGATATACGCCAACTCATCGAGAAATTATGTCTCAATACAATGCTGCTCTTGTCAACCCACAGTTATTGGAAAGTTTGATTCAACGCGTTGCTCTTTGGTTGAACCGTGCTGTTTATAGTCCTGTCCTTGAGGGACATTTTGGCTTGAATGAAATTGCTTACACCCATGTTACATCACCTATCCGCCGCATATCTGACCTGATTAATCATTATATTATTCGGGCGTTTATCAACGAGCAACCCTTGCCATACACTCATGATGATTTGGTCACATTATCAAAAATTGTCAATGAGCGATTGTATTCTCAGAGAGAGGAAACGAGCCAATATTTTAAGAAGATGGCTTATGCTGAAGCTCATAAAGAGGCTAAAGAATCCAGTGTTGAATATTTGGCAAGCATGGAAATAAGCCAATTCAAACCAATTATAAAACAATCCTGTCGCGATGACCTGATGAACGATGAATTTGAAAAAGCACTGATATTGCGGTTCACGCACAATAAAATGGATGTTATTCAGTTATATTATATCATTTTTGAATCGGTAGGAAAAAGTGAGGTTTGGGATAGGATTCGAGATAAAGCACTTTTATATGTGTTACAAAGTATCGGATTTAGTATCCAATTACTCAATTTAGAATTGCAAAAGGGGAATCTACGTAGTTATGATATTGAAGTAAAAGAAAAATTGGCAGGTTTTTTGGCAAGAGTCGTGGCTGTTACTAGCGATGGAATCATGTCTACTCCAAGTTATATTTTAGACAACACCAAAAAACGTGCTCGCCATGTAGCAAGCAATGATTTTCTAGAACATTATTTGGCAGGTACATTAATTCCTGCTCATGAAACAAAATTCCCTAAGAAAATAGGAAATACGGTGTCATCTCCTAAAAAGGATAAGGATATTGTATATGAAAACTATGTTGGTAGATTGGGTGAAATTTGTGCTGAAAATCATTGGCAAACCCCTCAATATTCATACCAAAAAATTGGTCCATCTCACCAACCAACAATTACATGTGAATGTTCTGTAAATGCCATTCAAGATATTGTAAAAGCATCTGGCATAGCCAATAGCAAAAAAACAGCTAAGCATGTTTCTGCTAGGAATATCTTACTGAAAATTGATGAAATGGATTTAGAAAACATGACTCCCTCTGAATCTGATAAAGAATGCATGCCAACAGAAGAAAATTATGTGGGCATATTGAACGAAGTATGTCAGCGTTTGGAATGGAGTTCGCCTAAATATGAATTTCAACAATTTGGTTCTTTACACCAACCATCATTTGTCTGTACACTTAGATTACACGACAGCAGAAAACTGAGAGAAATATCAGGCACAGGCACTAGCAAAAAAGCCTCTAAACAGATGGCTGCTGAAAAAATGTACCGATTGGTTTCGGGATAGGTGAATTTAACCACTAACTCATTTTCAACCTGCCTACGATATATTTTGGGGCATGCCCTTTCAAGTAAGTTCCCGTTTCAGTATAGTTTTCCGTTTCAATGATAGCTTGTTCATGAAGGAGTGAAACTAGCTTACCTTCCGAGTAAGGAATATGCACATCAAAAGGAATCATGGTGTTTTCTAATTGTTCTTCAATTGCAGTCAGAAGGTCGGTAATACCTTCCCCTGTTTGAGCACTTATAGGTAAGCTATCAGGGTAATTCGGCAATTGAGCATTAGTTTCAGGCGGCAACATATCGATTTTGTTTAGCACCGTTACAATTGGAATCTCTCCTGCTTCAAGTTGTTGGAGAGTTTCTTCTACAGCTTTCACTTGTCCAACCGCATTAGGATGATTAATATCCACTACATGAAGAAGCATGTCCGCTTCAACTACCTCTTCTAATGTGGCACGAAAGGCGGCAATTAATTGAGTCGGCAATTTTTGGATGAATCCTACCGTATCACTAAACAACACTTCTTTCCCTTGTGGCAATTTAATGCGTCGTGTTGTTGGGTCAAGAGTAGCAAATAATTGGTCAGCCACATAAATTGGATTATTGTTAGGGTCAATGCCAGCTTTTTCTATCACGGTATTTAATAGTGTACTTTTTCCTGCATTAGTATATCCAACCAAACCAATGACAGCAATATTTGCTTGTTTACGTTGGATGCGTTGGCGATTACGATGAGCCCGCACACCCTCCAATTGTTTTTTCACATGGCTAATTTTACGATTAATTTCCCGACGGTCTATTTCCAATTGGGTTTCACCAGGACCACGCAAACCTACTCCTCCTGATGCTCCACCTGCTCTACCTCCCGCTTGTCGAGCTAGGTGAGTCCACATGCGTGTCAGACGCGGTAGACGATATTCCAATTGAGCCAATTCTACTTGGAGCATGCCTTCTTTGGTACGGGCATGGCGAGCAAAAATATCTAAAATAAGAGCGGTTCGGTCAATAACTTTCGTTTCAAGTTGACTCTCTAAAACACGTTGTTGGCGTGGGGAAAGCTCTTCATCAAAAACGAAAACATCAACTTCTAACTCCTCTTTATATGCCTTTATCTCTTCGAGCTTACCGCTACGAATAAGTGAGCCAGGATGCGGTCTATTAAGGCGTTGATATGTGCCTCCAATGACGTTAATCTGGGCTGTATCGGCTAAGGCGGCCAATTCATTCATTGAATCTTCAATGTTTAGTGTACCAGTTTGAAAACGATGTGTTTTCAAATCAACACCAACTAAAAATCCACGTTCTTTTGGTTGTTCTGTATATGAAAATTTTTTATCTTTTGCCACAATATGTAAATTTTATCCTTTTTTGAAATTTTGTCAATCTCGATGAAAATTATCCCAAATGGACGCAGAACATAGTAGCCAGTTTTCTAATTTGCTACAAATATTGCGATTTATGTCGTAGAACAAGCCAGGCAAGAGCAAAAGCAATCATAGCTGAAATAATTGTCCATAAACGCACAATGCCCCATCGCGTAAAATGGGTTTACCTGGAACCCAAAAAAGTAAATGTCCGGCCGCTGCCCCAGCAGCCCATACCCCAACCATCGTTATATACAAATTGCCAGATGTTACAACAAAACTTTTTAACAAAAAATAAATTGCTGTCCCACCGACATAAACAACCAATCCAGTTCGTAGTAATGTTCCCTATATTCTTCCAATGTGACCCGTTTACCAGTCTCATCGTTAGTATCTTGACAAACAGGAGCGGCGGCAAATGGTAGCCAACGGTTGGCAATGGTGGGATATAAATGATGGGTTCATGGGTTCTTTCTAAAACTGTCACAATTAACCTCCGAGTGTTAAAAAAGAGATGTAGATATTGTATTGACAAAATAGAACGATGCCAAATTGCCTGCTACTGTTTCCGTCCCGAAATAGCAAAAAGATGTTCCTGCCTTAACCCCCATAGCGATTGTTAGCCAATCCCAAATCAAGCAGGGAATTAAAACAGCAAATAACGGCGGTCAGGTGCATTGGCTTATCCTTCTTTCTTCCAAACTAAATAATCACCGATTGCCAAATTATCCATGCCACAGTGTAAAAACGTGTCAATCGCTTCTTGTGGGGTGTTGACAATTGGTTGACCATCTACATTAAAACTGGTATTTAATATGGCAGGTATGCCTGTCCGTTTTTCAAATTGTTTAATCAACTGCCAGTAACGTAGATTGGTCGTTTTGCTGACAGTCTGTGGACGGCATGTGTTATCAACATGAATGGCACTTTTCAATTCAGATTTTTTATCTGACTTGGTATCAAAAGCTAAAATCATGTAAGGCGATTCCATTATAGGCGAAACATATCGTGCTATTTCTTCTTCTAAAACTGAAGGGGCAAATGGTCGCCATGGCTCACGATGTTTAACCTCGTTATTAATTTTATCCTTCATATCAGGCAAGGACGGATTTGCTAAAATACTTCGATTGCCTAATGCTCGTGGTCCCAATTCAAATCGCCCCTGAAACCAACCGACAATCTTACCTGATTCGATGAGTTCAGATGTTTCTTTATAAATATCATTGCTCATGTGAAAACGAATATTTGAATAATTGCTCAAGGCTTGGGCAATTTCATCATTGGTATATTCTGCTCCCCAATATGCATGCTTCATTTGCCAAGATGGACGTTCACCCATTTTATCCACATGGACAATCAATGCCGCTCCTAGTGCTGTCCCTGCATCATGTGCCGCTGGTTGAATAAAAACTTTATCCACACATGACAGTAAAGCAAGTTTGCCATTCATAGAACAATTTAAGGCAACACCACCCGTCAAACATAGCTGACGTAATCCCGTTTTTTCATACAGCCATTCAACCATCCGCATGCCAGCTCGTTCAAGTGAATCTTGTAAAGTGGCTGCCAAATTTTTATGAAACGTGGTCAATGGTTCATGCTTTTTACGTGGGGTTAAGTTAGCTAAAAATTGTTGGCGTTGTTTGGGAATAATTTTAGGAATCGGCTCATCCCAATCAATAAATGGCAAACCATTTGGGTCAGGAGTGCCATAAGCGGCTAAGCCCATGACCTTTCCTTCTCCGCTATGACGGCGAAAACCAAGTGCATCGGTGAACAATTCATAAGCTAAACCCCAGCTACCACGATTGCCAATTTTATGAAAAATCTCCATGTCAGTTCCGCGTCCGACGGCTAAAATGCCCGATTCACTGCCACCGCTACCATCTAAAGAAAGAATGTTTGCTTCTTCAAAACCAGAAGGATAAAAGGCACTCGCGGCATGGGATAGGTGATGATTGACAAATATAATCTTCTTTTTAGGATATTCATCTAATGGCAATTGGTGGTCATAGGTCATGCCTCTTCGCAACCATTGAGCCGTCTGATTTAGACTGGACATAAATGTATCAGTCTCTAAATTTCCTAAAGCCGCTTGCCAAGCTCTATCCCAACCAATGGCAACGTAATCTACATCATTTTTGTTTACGTTTGCTTTCTCCAAGCAAAATGCCATCGCCTTTCGTGGAGGAATGCGAGGAGAATGTTTTATCCGATTGAATCGTTCTTCTTCTGCCATCGCTACCATTTGACCATCAACCAAGATACAAGCGGCACTGTTCCATGAGATTGGGTGTGTAATACCAAGTATAATCATGATAGTATCCTTTGTGTGATATTGAATTATTAGTAGACCCCACCCCTAACCTGGGGCTGTTTAATGCTAAAATAAAAAACATGGCTTGGGATTTATGGAGCGAACAAGCTTGCTTTTTCATGTCAAAGCAAGCTTTGACGTTCCAATTTATCTTGTCAAAAAATAGCATTGAACAGTCCTAGGATGAACTGTTACTAAAAGTTTTCTTAGCTAATTTCTTTAACTGTTCCATCTGTACTGGCATAATGTGAATGAAAGGACGAGTCTTTTTTATGAAGGCAATTGCTTCATCAAGGGACATGCCTTGTCGAATAAAATAAGCGGCAGCCATTGTTGCCGCCCGTCCAATTCCACCTGCACAGTGAATATAGACCTTGCCACCATCAGTTACAATTTTTTCAATGAATTTCACTCCATGCTCCAAATGTTCCATTGAAGGGGCATGGTCATCAATGGTGGGAAGATAACAATAATGTGTCAGAGCTAAACCATGTGCTGCATCGTCAAACTCTATCCGCAAGTTGACATCAGCATTAATACCCAACTGCTCCAATTTTCGTTTGCCCGCATGCGTGTACTGAGCCCCAACATAAATTTGGGACGTAATCCGACTAAATTGCATTATAGGGATACCCGTTAATTTTGGAATCCCTCGACCATATATCCAAATTAGAGTAGTATACAGTCCTTGTTTTTGCAATCGCCGCGTCAGGATATAGAATCCTTGTTTAGCAAATTTTAACATGTCTAATGCTCGTGCGCCGCAGGAGCCTGCCAGCACTTGGGCAGGCGAGATACTTGTTCTATGTGTTACGCTAAATCTAAAATACTTATATTAATCACATTACCATTAGGCAGAGATACTTCAACAATATCTCCTTTTCTCGCCCCCATTAAAGACTGTCCGATGGGTGACTCGTTTGAAATGTGCCCGTTTAATGGGTCAGATTCTGCTGAACCAACAATTTCAAACATATTGATATTGCCATCATCATCAAAGGTTACTCTGCTACCTAATGCAACCACTTCAGAATTTTTGTCCTTTTGAATAACAACGGCTTCTAGCAATTGGGCTTGAATAGTTTGGACACGTCCCTCGACAAATCCTTGTTCTGTCTTCGCTTCATCATAAGCGGAATTTTCTTTTAAGTCCCCTTCCTCTTTTGCCGACTGGATTGCTGCTGCAACTGCAGGACGACGTACATTAATAAGATGATGTAATTCTTCTTCAAGTTTACGTTTACCTTCTGCCGTCAAATAAATAGGTTTGTGTCTCATAGAATTTTTCCCCTTTTTATGATAAAAAACATTATTGTATTCATTTTTTTTGTTTTGTAAAAATCTCGACTGTAAAATTAGAAATTCATAGACATGGAGAGAATATAAATATCCTTCATTTGCATGTGGGTAATGATCAGACCTGACATGTTTCTAAAAATCTGTCAGGTCTTAACCATCGGGTGATTCAGGAGAAAGGATTATTGATTAACTTCCGCAAAATACGCTTTCACATAATCTTCCCATTCGACAGGAATTTCATCATGCTCCATCATCTCGGTGTATGTATCACCATCTATAGCAATCAATCGTCCATCGTCACGAATGAAGGAGAGGTTATCCAAACCAATAGATGGCATTCCTTCACGAACTGCCATGGAACCATCAGGATTTTCGTCACCAGAAACAAAAAGAGGATTACCTTGTGTGTCATATCGTTCACTTGTAGAATCACCTGATATTCCTTCTCCCAATTCGGCATCTTGATTTGGACGACTAGGGTCTTGAGCAGAACCAGAGCCAGCTCGACCTGGTAATTGGTCAGCTTGTGTGCCGCCGCCGCCACCACCACCACCACTACCTTGATTTTGTCCTTGATTTTGTCCCTGCCCTTGACCATTATCGGCATCCGCTTGAGCTTGCACTGATTGTCCTTGACTTGCTTGATTAAATGCTTGCCGACTATCGGATAATGTTTGTTGAGCCGATTCTAATGCGGATTGGAAATTTGCTTGTTGCCTAATTTGGGACATTTCTTGTTGCAACGATTCGGCAGATTGAGCGGTGGTGGTTACATCACCTTCTTGGACAGCATTTGCTAAATCTTGCAAGGCATTTGCCAATTCGGCATCGGTTGGAGCAGATTGAGCCGCCATGTCAGTCAACTGCTGAGCCAGTTTTGTGCGTGATTCATTATCCATGTCACCAACAGAATTTGCCAATTCTGCTAACTGCTCACTCAAATCATTTGTATCTGATGATGAATTTGTGGATTCGGATGTCACAGCCTGTAATTGGTCAGCAATCTGTTCCAAATTATCTAATTGTTTTAAGGCATCTTCATCATGTAATTTTTGCAGTTCTGATTCAACGTTTGAAATCTCAGCTAGGGCATTTTCCAAATCACCATGATTAGCTGATAATTCTTGGCTGAGTTCCTGTAAAGCTTGTAATGCCTTGACTCGTTCTTCTAATAAAGCGTCAGTAGTTTGTTCAAATTCTTTCTTTTCTTCAATGATAATATTTGCCTGCTCATGAGCAATCTCTTTGATGAGTGCTTGTTGAGACAAAATCTTATCCATTCTGTTAGGGAGTAATGCTAATGTGATTGCTATAGCAATAAAGATAGTTGCTAACCACAATCTACGGCGAGGGATTTGCCATGCTAATTGTCGAGGGTCAAGCCGTTGGATTACTGCTAGGGCATCGGCTAATTGAAGAGAGTATAGAGAAGCTGAAGCATCAAAACTTGGTTTGACATGCAAAGCAAGATTTGTCGCTCCAAATTCCCAAGCAGTTGTCAAACGGTCTTTCAATCTAAATTCACTATCAAGTCGCCGAGCAACTTGTTTAAGTGGTAATGGGCGAAAATAGCCAAAAAGAAACACAGCACATGCCCACACAATCATCGGCAAAATTGCCCAGCCATGACGGTTGGGAATTGGAAACTGATGAGCTGATAATTCGATAAAACTGGCAATCAGTAATGGAAGCCAAATCGTTATGCCGACAAAATACACATTATCGCGTAGCCGTACATGACGACTCAAGTTGGTTAGATATGTTTGGAATTGGTTATCATTATTATCCATTTCATGTCCTTTTGTTAGTTACAATTACGGGAGGGTCAAGTAACCTGCCTTGGCTGTCAAAGCAAGCTTTGACGCTCCAAATAAATACGTGTATTTTATTGTAATTGTTCCTAAACATCCCCTGTCGTAGCCCAAATAAAATCCTTCTCATTCATTAAACGTTCGTCTTTTGCCATTTCAACTCTGATTGCCTGCAAAACATGGTGCATAGTCACAGGCGAATTATCTACGGCAGCCATGAAAGAAGCATTAAGAGCAATATTATAAATACTTCCTCCTGTCAGCTTAAACTTTTTTGCTAAAAACCTACAATCAAGTTCAGCTAACGGCGTTTCAGGTGGAAAAATTTTACCCCAGATTAATTGCCGACTAGTTTCATTTGGTTTTGGAAAAACCACCGAAAATCGTAAGCGGCGAGTGAAAGCATCATCTAAACCGCTTTTGAGATTAGTGGCTAAAATTGCCAATCCTTGATAGGATTCCATGCGTTGTAGGAGATAATTTACTTCGATATTAGCGTAACGGTCATGACTGTCCTTTACCTCACCTCGTTTACCGAAAAGAGCATCCGCTTCATCAAAAAAAAGAATTGCTCCTCCATCTTCGGCGGCATCGAATAATTGCCGTAGATTTTTCTCCGTTTCACCGATATATTTGCTGACTACGGAGGAAAGGTCAATTCGATAAAGATTAAGGTTAAGATGATTTGCCAAGATTTCGGCAGCCATCGTTTTACCTGTGCCGCTATCCCCCGCAAATAAAACTGTCATGCCTAAACCACGACTAGAACGTTTCCGAAACCCCCATTTTTCATAAACAGTACTCCGTTGAGAAACTTGGTTAGAAATATGCTGTAAAATAATCCTTTCTGTTTTGGGCAAAACAATGTTATCCCATGTCGCTTTTGGTGTAATTCGTTGAGCCAATTTATCCAAACGAGGACGGGTGTATGCTAAACAGGCTTGCCATAATTTATTGGGATGGTTCGATGCTTCATGTCTATCAGCTTGATTTATGTTTTGAGTAATTTGATAGATAGAGGAAATATTTAAATTAAACTGCCCTGACAATTGAGCAGGTGTGTAAGTAGTATTTGTTGGTAACATCTGTTCCCAAGCAACAATTTGTTCAGCAGGTGTCGGTTTTTTAATATCAAGCACATAATTTGTTTGTGTCAAGCCATGCCATGTATCACGAGTATTGAGTAAAAAAAGCCCACCACTTCGGCTCAAAAAACGTTGAATTTGGTCAAAGATATTATTGGTATTAGATGGGTTAATATCATGGGCATCTAAATAAAGGACAAGAGGTAAGAAAAATCCTTCGCGGTGCCACAAACGAGCAAAATCATCTAAATCTTTAGCAGTAGAAGGGATAAGATTAATAGGTAAGGTATAAAATTGTACTTGTAATTCGGTAGCAATTTGTCGTGCAATCAATTGTTTACTTATGGAATCAATGCCAACTAGTTGAAATATTGGGTATGGTTTATATGATGGAAGGAGGGTCGAATCTTGATTTGACTTGTGCCGAACATGCCAAATGGCTTTATCTACATGTTTTTGTTGGGATGGAGGTAAATTCACCATCTGCTCATTTATTGGAATATAATAAACGAAGGGACGAAGCCGCTCATCCAAATAATTTACCCCTTGAACATAATTAAGGACACGCTCGTCCACTCGTAAAGGACTGACCGTTAGCGGCGTTTCAGGGGAACGGTGAATCTCAATCAATTTCCAATAGCGAAGTGTACTTTGAGGAGATAGTGCTTTCCAGTCTGGGTGGTCAAAAAGTGAAGTTGCTAAAGCAAAGGTTGGATATAGTTTTCCTTGTGCCTGAGCATAGAGGCTGGAAAGGCTAGGGTTTATTTCTGTAGCAATACAAAGCAATAAAATAAATTCCTCAAAGGGTGACAATCCAAAATGATGACTTAATTTAACAAAAGCAGGCGGTGGGTCAATTGTGACATATTTTGCCAGACGTTGCTTAGTATTATGGATAGATGTTTCATCAATTGTTTTTTCGGTATCTTGATTGTTTTCAAGATAAGCAATTAGATGTAGATATATCCAATTAATGGCGATTGTTAAAAATTGGTTATTAAGCTCGTTCCAAGCGGCTGATGTTTGATAACTCATAGATTTGGCAGAATAAACCACCACATGCATACTCCTGACAGTCCTGCTAAAGCGACATAGATACTTATGACAAATCCATGAGGGCTTTCAATTGGAAGCCAGTATCGAATTAGAAAGGTGAGCATTGCCCCACCACTGATTGCCAATCCCCATTTATTCAATATCTGTGTTTGGTATGAAGTTATGCCTAACCACCCCATGCCAATTAATATCAAAAAGGCAATTTGGCGGGCATGCTCACGGCGAAATGCTTCAAGTAAGCCGGTATTAAAAAAAAGTCCTATCGGCATCAATGCTGTGAAAAAATAGCGTCCTTGAAATTGAACAAAAGACATGTTTAAACCTATGAAGATACCCATAACCAATATAAAAATGCTACCCATAATTGTCATCACCTGTCTTTGTTTTTTGACTAAGGGCAAGCTATTTCGTAACCATTGTACAAGACCATAAATAGCAATAGCATTTAGAATAATTAAGGCAAAATAAACCCGATAATCCATAGGCACTGCCATCCAACCAAACTGTCCCCAAAAACTATGAAATGTGGTTCGAGTTAATTCTACAATGTATGGAACAAAACCCATGTCTTCAATTTTTGTTATTGTTCGTAGTTGACCGATAACAACCTCATCATGTCGTTGCAAGCCTAGTATATCCAAGTTACCATAAATAGTCGCATTTCTCAAATAAAATGGCAAAGCTATAAGTAAAGCTACCACATATAGCTTAAACAAAAGGCTTAGTCTTATTAAATTTAGCCGTCGCTTTAGGATGAAAACACAGGCAAGTAATACAACGCTGATGTAAATTGTTACCTTTGTAAGTAGGATGAGTCCCAAAACAATTCCTATAATAAGAGGTATGGCTGAGTTGCTGTCGTCAACAAACCACCGAAGTAATAAGTATATGAATGTGATAAATAAAAGAGAAGCAAAGCTATCATTATTAACAGCAGATAGCATGGTCAAATGCATGGGAACAAAAGCAACAAAAGCAGTTGTGGCTAATGCCATGAAATTGGCGAAATTAGTGAATTTAGCTAAAGACCTTTTTTGCTCAAGTAGATAAATCGTCTTGTAAACCATTACCAACATCATCCCACCAAAACAAACAGATAACAGTCGTAGGGCTAGTAAGTTCCCTTTGGTGAGTATAAAAAGTGGTGTTGCCAATAGATAATATAGCGGTGGCTGATAATGTTCATAACATATCGAATCTATTGGTAGGTGAGAAGGGAATTTTTGAGTGGTTAATTCGGTTAAATAAGCTTGATTATAACATCCTTGTTCTAAAACAGGCAAAGCATAATTATTAGCCACATGGCGGATAAAATTATAATGGGCTGGCTCATCGGGAGTTTGCCAGGCAGGCGTAAAGCGGGCATAAAGTAGACCTAATATCATGTACAAGCTAAGAATTATAATAAGAGGTAGGTTTTTGTGTGACACGATTTATTGCCCTAACTCCTAACTTTCTTCTCCTTGCGATTGCGAAAAATCAATTTCAGCGGCGTTCCAATAAAAGGATATTTGGCTCGTAGCTGGTTTTCCAAATAGCGTTGATAGCTGAAATGTACCAAGTTATGGTTATTTACAAAAAAAACATACGTTGGTGGGTCTACGCTTACTTGAGTAATATAGTAAAAGCGTAAAGCATGACGGTGCGTTCCTTTGGGAGGATTTTGAGAAACGGCTTCTCGCATGAGCCGATTGATTTCGCCTGTTGATATTCGCCTTAAACGTTCTTTTTGTACTTCTAATGCTAAATTCAACACATTACGGACCCGTTTTCCCGTCAAAGCCGATACAAATATAAGTGGTACATAGTCCAAAAATTTTAGTTCCTGACGGATTTTTTTCGTGTAGGCATTGATGGTGTAGGTATCTTTTTGAATTAAATCCCACTTATTGACAACAACGATTACGCTTTTATATTCATCTAAAATGTAACCTGCTATATGCTGGTCTTGAGCGGTGACCATTTCATTGGCATCAATCATAAGGATACATACATCTGCACGTCTGATGGCTTTTGCGGTACGAAAACTGCTGTATTTTTCTACGCCACGCCCAATTTTTCCACGCCGTCGTAATCCTGCAGTATCAATTAAAACGATTTCCTCGCCCTCAAAATCAATCATACTATCAATTGCATCCCGTGTGGTGCCTGGCACATCGGAAACAATTGCTCGTTCGTAGCCCAAAATTTTATTCAAGTATGACGATTTGCCAACATTTGGTCTACCGACAATGGCAATTTTTAAGCGGTCATCTTCTTCGTTTGTCTCACTTTCATATTTGGGTAAGACATCAATAACCGCATCAAGCAAATCGCCCATGCCGCGTCCTTGCAAAGCAGAAATAGCATGAGGTGCTCCCATGCCAATCTCATAAAAATCGTTCACATTATCTTGAGTGGCTTTATTATCTACTTTGTTGACGGCTAAAATAACAGGCTTATTTGAACGACGTAAGACATTTGCCACAGCCATATCACCGCTACTTACCCCAATTTGAGCATCAACAATAAAGACAATCACATGGGCTTCGGCAATCGCTATGTTAGCTTGTTCGCGAACTTCGCTGAGGAATAAGCCGCTTTCTATGCCAACTTTATGTCCTGTATCACCAAATTGATACGAACGACTATGACTATAAATTTCCATGCCGCCAGTATCTATGACCATGAAATCATAGCCAATCCAATCTGCTTCACCATAAATGCGGTCACGGGTTGTCCCCGCAAAATCCTCAACGATGGCAATCCGTTTGCCAATAATACGATTAAACATGGTAGATTTACCCACATTTGGGCATCCTACTAGAGCAACAACAGGTTTTGTCATAAAATTTTCCTTATCTTTCTTCAACACATCATACCATCAAAATGCTAAAAACGCCAACTTTCAGCCATGCTTTGGTAATTCGCCCCTAATTTAGTGAGAGTAACAGTATACACCAAAACCGTAAAAAATAAAAAGTGTACAAGAAATTTATCTTAACAAAAGAAAAGATGTATACTGGATAATAACTACATACATTCAAGCAAAATCATGACACAGTTGTGATTCAACTTGTGGGGATTGACTCCATGAGCAAACAGGTCGTAGCACAAGAAATTGCCCAAAGCATAGGCTCAACTTTGTATCACCTACAAATTGAATTACTGCCCTCGCGACCTCATGAATTGATGGATTGGGTGCGACTCTGGAATCGAGAGCGACGGCTATCATCAATTGGTTTGTATTTAGACTTGACCGAATTTGATATAAACAATCCTGCTCAAGCTATGCCCCAAAAACTGCAATATATTTTGCATCACAGTGAGGGAATTTGTTGGCTGGATACTCGCATGCCTTTGTCCAATCTATCCCAAGAAAATATCATCTTGGAGATTGACAAGCCCACCAAAATTGAACAGATGACCACCTGGCAAGCATTGCTTTCTACCCATGATAAAAACGCCGCTAGTACACTGGCAACTCAATTTGATTTTAACACATCTACCATTTATACTATCGCCAAAAGCGTAGTAGGTTAAGTATTCCTACCTGACATAAAAAATCTCAATCGAACGCCATTGTTGGAATCATGTTTAATCCACAGACGTTACAAATTGGACATGTTAGCTGAACGCATCATTCCCAAAGTGACATGGGATGACATTGTTTTATCCCAACAAGAAAAGCATATCATTCGTTTAATTGCCGAGCAGGTGAATAAAAAAAGCATAGTGTATGACCGTTGGGGGTTCCGTAACAAATTGAGTCGAGGATTGGGCATGACAGTGCTTTTTGCTGGCGAGAGAGGCATAGGCAAGACCATGTCGGCAGAAATATTGGCAAATTATCTCAATTTGAATTTGTATCGAATTGACCTGTCGTCGGTGGTCAGTAAATACATTGGCGAAACGGAGAAAAATTTACGCAAACTTTTTGATTCGGCTGAAGATGGTGGGGTCATTCTATTTTTTGATGAAGCCGATGCCCTTTTTGGTAAACGGACAAGCGTGAAAGATAGCCATGACCATTATGCCAATATTGAGGTCAACTATCTGTTACAACGGATTGAGGCATTTAATGGTTTGGCAATTTTAGCTACGAATTTCAAATCAGGTTTGGATGAAGCCTTTACCCGAAGACTTCGCTTTTCGATTACATTTTCCAAACCAAATGTGGCTCAGCAGGCACAAATATTGCAACGAGTATTTCCATCTGAAACACCATGCGATGATTTGGATTATCCTTTTTTGGCACAAAAGTTTAAGTTGAATGGGGGTAGTATTGCTAATATTGCCCTAAACGCGGCTTTCATTGCCGCAATTCAACAAAAATCAGTCGACATGCAACATGTTTTAGATGCCATTAAAATTGAAATGATTAAGAAAGACCGCATGATAAATGAGCGGGATTTTCAGTGGCAAAAATCATGATTTGCCTAAGAAACAACAGGATGTGTTTCACGACGTTTATTGTCTTATTTATCAGTTGGATTGGTTTGTGGTATAATATTATCTTGGTAAGATAAAATGTAACTAAAAAGAAAGGAAATAGATAATTATGATGACAACAGAAACAAGCTTTTCAGAATTTGTAGAATTTGTTGATATGCATCCAAAATGGCGGCGTAAATTGGTCAAGGTACTGCTCCCTGGTCTTGACATTGCTAAAGCATTTCATGATTTGGCAGAATCACAACAACAGATGCAATTGGCTCTGCAAAAGCTGACTAGACGAGTTGGTCACGTTGAAGAAGATGTGGCTACATTAAAGGATAGAGTCGAACGTGGCTTTGCTGAAGCCGCTGCCGAACGTGCTGTTATGAAGCGTGATATTGTTCATCTCAAAGGTGAAGTGGCACAAATTAAAGGCTTTAATTACGAAAGCCGTATCGTTCAACATGCCGCTTCTATCTTTGGCAAGTTTATGCGTAGAGGACATGATGCCCGACATGAGATTGGTCTTTTGCTTGAGGATGCCGAAGATAATGGCATTATCACCGAACAGGAACACGACCATGTACTTGCTTTAGACTTACTGTGGGGTGGGAAGCAAAAAGGCACTAAAGACAATATTGTGTTGACAATTGAAGTCTCATGGCGAGCTGAAGAAACCGACATCAAACGTGCTGTGAACCGAGCAGAAATACTCCGCAAAATGGGTTTGACAGCATTACCTGTTGTAGCAGGTTTGGTGTGGGATGAAGCTATGACCAGCCTTGCTCATCAACACAAAGTGGTATTTTTAGATGATAAAACTGTGGATAAGACAAGTTGGCAAAATGCATTTTAGTTGTACTTAAAAAATTTTCATGGTGGTGCATTGCCCACAGCTCACGCTGAATAATTATGCATGATGAATAGTATTTTCAGAACAGATGCCTGTGCGGTAAAGAAACTGAACAGGCATGGAAACCTGACTTTCAAAATCATCGTTTTCATATTGATGAGTAGTGCATTTTTATACACCTGCTTGCGAGCCTACTACCTATCTATTACCCATGATGAAGCGGTTACATACCTGCTTTTTGCTTCTAGCCCATACATTGACATCATTTTTAATCTTGTCCCAGCCGGCCCCTACCGAGCAAATAACCATCTGCTAAACACAATATTGAGTGCTAGAGGATATGCACTTGGCTTAGGATTTTTCATGCTCGGTTTGTATGGACTAATAAAAAGTTCAGAGATAACACATGAAATCCACACTCCTAGATTTTCGTTTATCATGTTTACCCTCGCAACGATGTCAACCTTAACATTTCTCAATGTGTACCTAACATTATTTTGCATGCTTGCGTTGATGGAATTGTATAAATGCAATCATAATATCAAACAATTTTTAACTAATATCATTAAATCAGTAAGCTATACTTTGCCATTGCTCATCATCATCTACATTGTTCCGATATTCATCTTGCGGCAAGGGCAATTGTATTTTGGTGGAACACATGGATTTTGGCATGATACTGTAAGAAGTTTAATTCACGTTTCTTTTTACGGGCAACCATATTTGACTCCATTTGCTATGATGATAAGTGAAATATTTGTTGGAGTAGTACTTTTAAGTAGTATTATATTTATTTTCACAAACTACAAACCAAGGTTTGACAACACGAACAAAGTACGCTTTGTCCCTCCAGGTCGAGTAGTAACATTATTATTCGTTTTTTTAGTCATGAGTGCTTTTTTAACAATTCTACAACATCATCTACTTGGCACACGATTTTTAATTGAACGAACAGCTATATTTTTTATTCCGCTATTTTTGTTATTGGCATGTGTATTGTTCAAAAATATTGCCGTCCAACGAAACCGTTTATCATCGACAGTGATGTTTTTATGGTATGCCTGGATTATTATCATAAGTGGACATTACATGTCTAGCCTTAATATTCATGCATACCTCGATTGGCAATATGACAGCGATACCAAACATGCCATAAACGATTTGCATGAATGGGCTATAGAAAACGACCTTGATAAAACCCCACGCCAAGTTGGCATCAACTGGATATTTGAGCCAAGCATAAATTACTACATCAAAAAAAATAAATTGGATTGGTTACAGTTTGCCAACCGCAACGGTCCCGATGGAGAATTTGACTATTATTATGTTGTTGGGGAAAGTCATGAAATTTTATCGGGGCATACATTTATAACTATTCATGACCTAGTTATCAAGCATAACTTAATTGTGATTAAGGAGTATCCGATTTCAAATACTTATCTTGCCGTTTCAGCAACAAGATAAGTGCGATGATGGTAAAATCATGACTGATATACTGACCCTCCAATTTATCTTGTCAAAAAATAGCATTGAACAGCCCTGAATAGTAGGGGCCGTATGCCCCTACAACTAGCATTGAACAGCCCTAGGGGTGAGGGCTCTCCCTATGGGGAATCATAAATCGTAAACTTTTTTGTCATTGCTAATGTTTGATTATTGAATACAACTTCAAGATAATATTCTCCACTATTACCTCCACTCAAAAATAAATCATACTGCCCGCGTACAATTTCATCATCTGCCCAATCTGTCATGGGATAATGAATGCCAGCCGCTAATCCTGACCATGTCGCCATAATGTCCCCATGCCGATTGACCACACGTAGAGCAATATTTTCGTTTTGGGGTAAATTTGTTGGCTTTTGCCAATAAAGATTGACATGCATGGCTTCACCAATATGTATTGCTGTTTCAGGTTGAGAACGGTATCCTAACTTATATAAATCATAGCCTAAAAGAAATGGTGTATACAGTGTATGTTGCATCTCAAATGCCTCAATGGGAAACGGCGATTCGGCATGCATTATCGAAATCGTAGTCAATTCGAGATAATCTAGGCTTGTGTTGACAGGTAAACGATTGCCCGTTGCAACAGAATACAATCCCATGATGAGGCGATAATCGCCAGGCGGCGTACCAGGTTCAATATAAATTCCATGTCGGTCAGGATAGAGTTGATGAGGTTGCCATTGTTGTGTTGGAGTTAAAGGCAAAGCATCACGTTGCCCGATAAGTTGATTGGCATTGTTTAATAACTGAATAAAAACGGTATAATTTTCTGTAATATTGTCATCTGTCTGCCAGGTTAAACCTACTTGTAGAATATTTCCGATTGATAGTTCATCAGGTGATATAGTGTAGTTAATCAGAGAAATTATTTTCCCAAAACGCACATCAACAGAAATAGGTGGCAAGGTGTTGTGTTCGCCTGAGACGGCATAACTTACCAAACGGACATTTCCAAACCATACATCACTTGCCTTGAAAGCATGCTGATGGAGCCAACCTTCAATGATACCGTCAGGGTCAGCTTCTTGTGTTGCCCAATAAATGCCATAGATTCGGTTAGTTTTACTCGTAATCAATTCCAATTCGGTGATGGTCTCGTTTGGGTTGATGGGTCTTGTTCGAGGTAATGGATAAATCGGTGTGTTACCATGATAGTAATAGCTGATAACTTCCTGTTGACCTGGAGCATGAATTATGATTGCATCATCATGGGTGGCAATTGCCCCAATAAATTTGCTAATGCCTCGATAGTTGTCGCGTTGAAATTTGGGATTGAAATAGGTTGCTGATAAAGATTGAAAGCTGGGAATTGCGATTAAAATGATGACAAAGCAAGCTTTATCTCTCCAAACTCTTATTCCTTCACCTACGAGGAAGTTCCTGCCTCGTATGAGTCCGAGTCCCATCAAAATACAAAAAGCAGGACTTGCCACAAGTAGAAATTTCAAATAAGCAGGGCGGAATAAAATAAATGTGATGCTAATTGGTAAAAATAGCCATAAGATAATCAAGCCTTTTTTGCTAAGACCTGAAATGCTTTTAAAACCTTTCAGGTCTAACCCCAAAATTATCAGCACAACAAAAAAAATAACCCATCCATAATGGACAACTTCACTTGACACCCCAAAACTCAAATAGCGGATAATTGTCCATGCGATTTCAAACGATGTTGCCTCTTTCATCAGAGAGGGCCATGTCGTGATTTGGCGATAGGCAGTTGGTAGCCAAGGCATGTAAAAAATCAATGGAATGCATTGCACTACAAACCATTGCCAAAGAAGTCGTTTATTTTGCCACAAAAATGCAATAGAAATAACATTGATTATAATCAAGATGACAGGAAATGTATATTGGGTGTAAAGCCCCATCGTGGCAAAAATGACATAGCCCATCAAGTAAGTTAGGTTTTGTTTTTCAATCCAACCCACAAACATCACCACACATCCTGTCCCCAAAACTGCCAAAAGCATGTACATTCGTGTTTCTTGGGCATAATAAATTTGAAATGGTGACAGCATGGCAACCCACATGGCTATCAAGCCGACTTTCCTATCAAATAATTGCCATGCCAAGCGATAAATCATAACCACCAAAATAACGCCGAGCATGGCTGATAGCGACCTAGTAGCAAATTCACTATAGCCAAAAAGCATGAGCCATATTTTTAAGAGCCAATAGTAAAATGGAGGGTGAATGTCATAAGCGGTACGGCTGGCAATTTCGGCAAAACTAACTTGAGCTAATGCCAAGCTATTTCCTTCGTCTGACCACAGCGATTGCATGCCTAGATGATAAAAACGTAATATTGTTGCCAGTAAAATGAGAAGGTAGGGAATAAAGGGAAGTTTTTCTTTTATTTTTTTCATCTTCTTTTGAGCAATATATCACAGAAATATGTTAAAATCAAATTTTGACTTGGGCAATTGCATTATATTTGTAGCATAATTTCAATTCGTTTGTTGTTGTGCTATAATGCCAACATAAAAAAGGTAACAAATTAATCATGAGTCGTTTTGAAAAAGAATTAAAACAAGTAGTTAATCGTCTCTTCACTCGTCCTGTTATATCGGCGAAGGAGTTAATTCGCCGTTCTGATTTGCGTCAAGAATTGGAAAAACGATTAGATACACTTGGCTTAGGGTTGGTAATCAATACTAAGCATGAGTTAGCAATGGTATATGGTTTGCCCGAATTTGAAGATGTGGATACGCCTAGCAAAGAATGGGTCACAGATACAATGAAGGCAATTATCGTAGCGTTATTTATTCATCTGCGTTTGCCATATCTGCATGCCGATGGACGGGCTAATTCTGAATATGACCCGAATACCATGCCCAAAGTTAATGTGGATACGGTTAAAAAATTATTACCGAATCTAAGTGAAAGCCAAATTAAACCTGCCTTGTCAAGTTTAAGACGGCTTAAATATTTAGACGGGGACACACTTGGACCTCGATTATTGACTTTGCCTGGCACAATGAAGATAAGGCAAGCATTACTTGACGAGGAATTTTTCTATAGTTTTGAACGAAACGACGAATAATTAAAAAAGGAACCGCCCTAGGGGTTGGGGTCTAAGTGAATCCGTGAAAACTTGCATAAAATGCGAGTATTTTCCCGTACCAAATACTCGTTTTAATACCGTTGAGAAATCCTCTTAAGCATGTTAAAATTAAAAATAAAGCAATAGAGCTTCAAACTTCGATTTGACTTATGGAGGGTTTATTATGACACAGTTAATTGTTTCAATCTTTATTCAATGGTTAGTTGTACCAAGTATTATTTTAGGTGTTTTCAGTTTTGCCACAACCATTATCGCCAAAGCCCCTAAGGGCGAAATCAATGTCTCAGCACATGGTGGTTTTTGGGCTGGTATAGTTCTGTTTGTTATGTATGTTGTTAGCCAAATCGGTCAGGTTAGTTTACCACACATTTCTTTAGTATTACCTGTTTTAAAAGTAGAACCACTTGGGCTTGGCTTGGTAATTGGTTTTGCATTGGTAGGTATAGTACGGTATGTCATACATACTCGATTTGTCGGTTTACTTAGTTTACTACTCATTTCAATGAGTGCCACAATCCTTTTTCAGTACGTTTTCTTTGCAGATTTACGTAGCATTATGCTTTCCTCAACACTAGGCTTCGCATTTGGAGCATTACTCCATATCTCGATTTTCCCAAATTCAATACGGGAATTGTGGAGTTAGAAATTAGGAGTTGGAAGAAGAATATTTAACTTCCAACTCCAATTCTATTTCTTAAGCAACTCTCGAATCTGCCTCATTTGAAAATTATCAAGCAAGTGGCGGAGTTCAGCTACGAATGGTTTATATGTTTCATCACTATTTTCAAGGGAATCAATTGCTTGTCTAAGATTTTTTACTCTTCCTTGTTTGGCTAACTTAAGCAATTTATCCATTTCTTTAGCATTAGGCATAATCAAAGATGGCAACGGCATACTGTCCATAGGTGTAACAATTTCAGCTACTGATTCCTTATAAAGCCATGTCAGTTTTAGATGAACCGCCAATCGTTGCAAGAAATGTTCAATATCAATTGGTTTAGGAATGAACTCATCACAGCCAATTTCAATACTTTTTTGTCTGTCTTCAGGAAACACATTTGCCGAAATGGCAATGATAGGTACATCACTAAAGTCAGGTAATTCACGTATTAGTTCCACAGTTTCATACCCATCTACAACAGGCATTATCAAATCAACCAGAATAATATCCGCCTTAAATGTCTGTAATTTTTCTAAGGCATCATGTCCATTTGCAGATTCTTGAACATTGAAACCAATTGGACTTAAGACATTAACCAACATTGAACGACTTTCAGTCACTTCGTCCACGAGCAAGATATTGGGTTTCATGCCATGAATACCGATAATTTTTTTGTGTTCTGCTTTGGACAAGCGACCATGAGGCGGGCAACCACGAGATGTTGCCCCTACAGGAAATGTTAATTCCATCCAAAAGATACTGCCACGCTCCAACGTACTTTGGGCATGTATTTTCCCGCCCATGAGTTCGACCAGCTGTTGACTAATCGGTAGTCCAAGTCCTGTTCCTTTAGCGACAATACGTTTATGTCTCACTTGTTGGAAAGGTAAAAATATCTTATCCATATCTTCAGGGGCAATGCCAGTCCCTGTATCCTCTATCTCAAAACGGATTTTTACCAGTTGATTCTCTTCAGGAACACAAAAGTTTAAGCTTTTGTCTACTGTACTGACTCGAAAATAAACTTGTCCCTCTGGAGTAAATTTAACCGCATTTCCTAACAAATTAATCAATATTTGCCGTAGACGTTTTTCATCAGCAGATATGAAATCAGGTATATCATGAGATATATTGTATGTAAATAGGATTCCACTTTGTTCAGCCCGCATACGAAATAGGTCAATAATATCAGATAAAAAGGGATGTAATTTAACTTCATCAAGCATCAGTTCAATTTTGCCTGCTTCAATTTTTGCTTGGTCCAAAATATCGTTGATGAGTGTTAACAGATGTTTGCCACAACGGTAAATAATATCTATATCACTTTGTTGTTGTTCAGTTAGGACATCATCTCGTTGCAGGAGTTGAGCATAACCTAAAATCCCACTTAACGGTGTACGTAACTCATGACTCATATTCGCTAGAAATTCACTTTTTGCTCGATTAGCGATTTCAGCAGATTCTTTTGCTTTTTGTAAATGTGATTCAGTTTTCTTTTGTTGAGTTATATTTTGAGTCATGACCATGCCAACCATAACATTGCCATTTTCATCTTCAATGGGGACGATGTATTTCAGGGGAGGAAATTTCTTGAATTGTTTTGCCTTCTAAAATTTCTTTATCAACATTCAATTCTGTCCATCCTCTTCCCTCAACCAATAATAAACGTAAATCTTGATTAAACAGCAGAATGCCACCATTAGGGAAATTTTCGGCAAAGGTGCGGTATAACCGTTCCGTTTCCTGCAATTGACGATGTGCTGTAGTTAATTTCTCTGTTCGTTCCGCAACCAATCCTTCTAAATGATGGCGATAGCGATTAAGTTCTTCTTCCCTTTGACGAAGTTCGTCATTTTGCAATTTCATTTCGATTTTTTGACGTTGTATTGTTGTATGTGTTTTGATACGTGCCAGCACTTCTGCTTGTTGAAATGGTTTGGATGTCTTTTGTCCTTTCATTCGCTTTTATATGCCGACATACCTCAAAACCGTTCATGCCAGGCATCATGATGTCAAGCAAAATAAGGTCAGGCAGTAAACGTTCCAAGATACGAATACCACTTTTACCACTGACTGCCATCATCGTTTTGAACCCCGAACTATCTAGGTAATGGAGAAGTAAATATAAATTGGCAGTATCATCGTCAATAACTAAAACGACGGGACGGTTTTTTTCTTGATTATCCATTAGTTTTTATTTTATCGTGCATAATTTTTTGTGTACAAGCAATTAAAAGACAACGCTTGTGAAAACAGCATAATATAGTTATAATGGTTTTGCTAAAAATTGCAAGTTAGGGTGGCTACTTTCATCACTGCCGCCTCCTCAAAATTTGACAATGATACATCAAACCAATCAATATTTTCATCTGTCAAGCGAAACCAGTTATACTGTTGACGAATGAAACGGCGTGTTTCTCGTTTGATTAAAGCTACAGATTCATCTAAGGTAAGTTCCCCTGTTAGATACAAACCCAATTGCTTATAACCTAAACCTGACATTGACGGTAAATCCAAGCCGTAACCTTGTTCCACAAGATTTTGCACTTCTGCCAATAATCCTTGAGCCATCATGGCATCGATGCGTTTGTCAATGCGTTCGTATAACTGTTCACGAGGCATTGTCAAACCAATTTGTACGATATGATAAGGCGGGGGCGTTTTTTTCTGATGCACACTAATAGGGATACCCGTTTTGTAATACACTTCTAAGGCTCGCACTACCCGCCGAATATTTCGATAATCAATTTTATTCGCAGCTTGAGGGTCAACTTGGAACAACTTATCATGCAACTTTTTTGCTCCGAATGTATCTGCTTCATGATACAATTTATCTCGAAGGGTATTGTCAGGTGGCACATGCGGAATACCCCAACCTTCAATAACGGACTTAACCCATTGTCCTGTTCCACCGACAAGAAGCGGTAACTTTTCTTGAGCATGAATGTTATTAATTATTTGATAGGCTCTTTCTTGAAATTCTGCTAAAGTTAGAGTATGATTAGGAAAGAGAATATCAATTACATGATGATGAGCAGCCGCCAATTCATCAACGGTAGGTTTGGCTGTACCAATATCCATCATCTTATAGATTTGACGGGAGTCAGCCGAAATGATTTGCCCTTGAAATTTTTGAGCAATATGTATAGCTAATTTAGTTTTTCCGATGCCTGTTGGCCCAACAATACTAATTAACGGTGCTTCAGGACTCATGTACCAATGCTATTTTACGTGAATTTCGGTAAGATATTAATGGTGATATAAAATTTTCATACTTTTTGTTTCATGTAGAACAGGCAAGGTGCCTGTGGTGCATGAGGCATACGTATAATTATACATATTTTTTGCATTGAGGCTAATAGTGGTTGCTGTTGTTACTGAACGAGGTTTTGTTCATTATGAAGTTGTCGGTCGTGGACAACCAGTTATTTTGTTGCACGGTTGGATTGGCTCATGGGGGCTATGGCATAACACCATGGACTCATTAGGCGATAGATTTCGTTGTTATGCTCCCGAATTTTGGGGATTTGGTAGTACAAGTAATAATGGAGGCGGATTCCAAATTGACGACTTCGTAGAAATGGTTGATAAGTTCATGGATAGACTAGGCATAGATTCTGCTCCTATCATCGGACATTCGATGGGGGGTACGGTCGCCTTGAGTTTGGCGTTAAATAAACCAGAACGGGTTAAACAAATTATCGTTGTTGGGTCACCCATCGTTGGCAAATCATTAAGCCTTTGGTTACGAATATCAGGGCAATCATGGGCGGCAAAATTATTATGGAAGTTCCCCATTTTGTTGAATACATTTTTAAAGTTGTATGCTTATCAAATAACAAACAAACCAAGTATTTGGTATGATATGGTCATCAAAGATGTTTCAAGTACTACGCTCGATTCTTTTTTTAGAAGTATCAGCTCACTTCATAAGACAGATTTAACCACGAAAGTACATGAAATTGATGTACCAATTTTGGGCATTTATGGTGAACAAGATGTTGTCGTTGCCCCAGCCCAAGCTCAAGTATTAACAAAAAATATACCTCATGCAAAAACTGTCTTGCTACCCGACTCTGGACATTTCCCCATGCTAGATGAATTGGAAATATTTAATGACCATCTGCGTTATTTCCTAGTCAATCAAGATATGTTGCCAAATCACAATCAGTTGTTTTGATAAATAAAACTAAATCTTGCAAAAAATTCATTCCCATGCTAAAATGTTCATGCTTTGTATTTTGGAGCGAAAAAGCTTGCTTTTTCATGTCAAAGCAAGCTTTGACACTCCGGATTTTATTACATTTCTCAATCAAAAAATAGGAGTTATTAGACATGGAACAAGAAGTAAGCAATCCGTTAGGTATATTTGGTGAAATGTTGGAAAGCAAGTGGATAGGATTTATCCTAAATTTAGTTGCTATTCCGTTATTGTGTGCCATTGCAGCATATTTACCACCGTTTAGTGTTGTAGATAGAATCGTCAAGTTTCAGTATGGTTATGAGACGATTACCGAAGGCACAGGCGGTGTATTTGTTGACCCTGACGGCACACAAATTACAATTTTACCAGAAGGGATGGACGGTGATTTGGATATCGTGTTGGATCCAGTCCCCCGTGACCACTTTTTACGAGGCGAAACAGATACTGACTTGCAAACAGCGGCGGAACGATTCCCGCCTCATCTAGTCATGAAAAGCCCCTTTTATCACATCCATCATCAGGGCAATGAACCAACAAATGTTATTTTAACTATACCAATACCCAACGAATCCCAACCGTATCATACCCTAGATTTATACAGTTGGACGGGCAATCGTTGGCAATGGTTGCCAAGCCAACAAGTTCCCAACAAAGAACTGTTGGAATCCAAACTAGATTACCTACCTAAATCGGTGGTAGTTGTACAGACTCACCCGCTACAGCCTTTCTTTTCTACCAATCTTTCTGTGCCGAGAGAGATAGCTAACGATGTGAAAGAAGTGTTGGTTGAGTTAAATTTGACAGGACTAATGCTTGACATGGATGGTTCTATTGTCGGTAGCATTGACCATCTCAAACCTGCCGATGAAAATGTGCCGTATACCATTGTCCCAACTATTCGGAACTGGAGCGAAAACAGCACTATCCGTAGTGACTTGGTTGATAATTTATTGGTAGACCCCAAATCTCAACAAAATCATATTAAAAATATTGTTGATATGGTGGTAGTTGGAAACTATGGCGGTATTAACATTGATTATCGTGGCATCAATCCCGACTTAAAGCCCGAATTTGCTAACCTTATTGCTAATCTGAACGAGGCTTTACCATCTACAAAAAGCCTTTCTGTACAGGTGAGTGTTCCACTTCAAGTCTCTGATGATACATGGGACACAGGAGCTTATGACTGGAAATCATTAGGAGAAGCCGCTGATGTGATTCGAGTTTCGACTCCTGTTGACCCCAGGGCATATATTCCAGGTGGTCACATGGACAGAATGTTAGTCTGGGCAGTTGGCGAAGTTAGCCGTTACAAAATTCAACTGTTACTATCTACCAAAAGTATTGAAGAAGTTGAATGGAAAATGTACGAAATTACTTATGATGAAGCATTGGCTCCATTTGGTACGGTTGAAATTATCTCAGGAGGCAATGTAGTGGCACCTGGTCAGGATGTCAGTTTAAGTTTGGTCGGCTTGCGAGGAGCAACAGGCATTGAGTTTGATGCTAATAGCAATAGTTATTGGTACGCTTATATTGACCATGGTGGCTTGCAACGGACAGTGTTTATTGAAAATGCGGCTAGTATTGCTAACAAATTAAAATACATCGCTGAATATAATTTGCGAGGGGTAGCTGTACAAAACTTGATTACCGAACCTGTAGATAGGCAAGTATGGAGTGTTGTGCATAAGTTTTTGAACTTAGACATTACTCCCGTTCAAAGTCATTTTTCTGTAGTCTGGACGGTCAATGATGCCAATAATCGAGAGGAAATCACCAGTACCGATACGGAATTGATGGCTTCAAAGTTTTCATGGACAGCCCCCGAACATGGTGGCATATATGAAATTGCGGCTTATATCAGCACCGATGGAGGACTGAGTGGTAGCTCACGCGGTAGCATTCAAGTGGTCATTGCCAGTCCTACACCCACCATCATGCCAACAACTACGCCTGAACTGACTGCGACACCCTTGCCAACTGCTACATCGAAACCTGTTAGCGTTCAGTCTCAACCAACTGTTGCACCTGTCGCACCTGT
>NBMH01000012.1:35016-36072 GCA_002084875.1 Anaerolineaceae bacterium 4572_78
GTGTTAATTTGCCATTTGACTACGGTATTCAAGCTGACCCGATGGGCAATCCGGGTGCTAATGTAGGACATATTCAAGCAATTGGATTCCGTTGGGTGAAATTCCAAATGCCATGGAAAGATGTTGAGCCTGACCCTGGCAACTATCAATGGGGGCATTGGGATAATCTGATTAATGCTTACAGTGGAGCAGGTATTAAAGTTTTGCTTAGTATTCCCAAAGCACCAAATTGGGCAAGACCTGGCGATGATGATAAAAATGTTGAAGGTCCACCATCAGACCCACAAACTTATGCTAATTTTGTGGGAGCAGTAGCAGGGCGATATGCTGGTAAAGTGCAGGCGATTGAAATATGGAATGAACAAAATCTGTATTATGAAGCTGGTGGTGAAGGACGGATGAATGCGGCTAATTACATGGCATTATTAAAACTTGCTTATGTCGCTATCAAGGCAAATAATCAAGGGATGCTGGTGATAAGTGGAGCATTGACTCCAACAGGGGCACCGTTACCTTATGCTATAGATGACGTAGAATATCTAAAACAGATGTATAACATGGGGCTACGTGATGTGTGTGATGCTGTTGGAGCTCATCCGAGTGGTTTCGCTAATTCACCAGACATTAATTTTCAAGGGGGCGATTATGACCCCTCACGTGGCTATGATGACCACCGCAGTTTCTTTTTCTACAATACAATGGTGGAATACCGCAATGTCATGGTTGCTTTCGGGGACGGTGGCAAAACGATATGGCCTACGGAGTTTGGCTGGCCTGTATGGCGTTTTCATGGCGATGAGCGATTTGTCTTTGCTAAAGACAATAGCCTTGAGGAACAAGCCGAATATACTCGTCGTGCTTATGAACTGGGTAAACAGTGGGGCTATGTCGGTACCATGTTCTTGTGGAATTTAGATTATGGTGTTACTGCACCCAATACCGAATTGGCAAACTTTAGCATACTCACAGGAGGAGGAGCAACTCCAGCCTATCATGCTTTAGCAGGTATGCCAAAGTAGTGTCAGACTTAGAATGCGATACTGTTGTAGGGGCGTA
>NBMH01000013.1 GCA_002084875.1 Anaerolineaceae bacterium 4572_78
GTCTGTCGTTTTTGGGGACCTGGACGTGTTTTAATTCAAACGCGAAATCCGAGTGGTTTTGCTGGGTGGATTCGGCAGTTTTTAGGCACAGGAACTTAGGAACAACTCACTCACCCTAGCCCCCCCATGAAGGAGAAGAGAATAAGAAACTCCCCCTATAACTTAGAGATGGAGGAAAAAAGGAAAAGAAAAACCTCCATCTCTAATTCTTAACAAATTTTTAGCGTTTGTGGCAAAGGTAAACGCCTTTGCCTACTAATGCACTGCCTGCTAAAATGTAAACCCACATGATTGGGAATACTACGCCACCTGTGCTAGGCAGTGTTGCGGGTGCTTCTTCGACAACTTCAGCGGGTGCTTCTTCGACAACTTCAGCAGGAGCTTCTTCGGTAGCTGCTTCAGTAGTTTCTTCAGCAGGTGCCTCTTCAACAGTTTCCTCTGTTGAGCCAGCTTGCATTTGTCCCGAATAGCAATAAATCACAACTTGCCTGCTAGCTGGAATCTTCGCCAGATTTTCTGCTGTGAAGAGTGTTTTAACTCCAATGTTAACCGCACCTGGCACATGTCCTATAGCATAGTCATCAGCTTTACGCAGATCTATGATGAATGGGTCATTGCTGTCGTCGCCATCATTTAAGTTCTCAAAGACACTACTGGACTTAATATTTTTAGTGCCATTAGCAAAATAGACTGCTAAGGCATCTTCAACGCTATCACCAAGTGGCGTAGCGGCATCATCTGCATCGCTTGCCTCATTGGCATCTTCTTCGATTAGATACTCATGCCCGTCAACGGCTCGGTCAAATGGAGGTGAACCTTTTAATCCTTCAACCATTGCCCATGCAGGAAAACCAAAGAGCATGCTTTTAGCATTGTAGCCTGCTATATTTAAGGCAGAGGTCATTTGACTAGAAGTTTGCCCTGTGTAGCAGTAGACAACAATATCCTTGTCAGTTGGCAGGTCAGCTAATGCAACCGGCAACTCTTTTGCCCCGATGTTGGCTGCACCCGGAATGTGTGCCAATGCATAATCATCTGCACTACGGGCATCAATGATAAAAGGGTCGTTGCTGTCATCGCCATCGTTTAGAATGTCGAACAAATCAGCAACTTGGATATTTTGAGTGCCACCGCTAAAATAGCCTTCGGCGGCTGGTTGGATATCCCCTTGAGCCGCAACGGCACCAACAAGAATAACACCTAAAAGAGATAAAACGATAATAAGATTAGATATTTTCTTCAACACTTATTAATTCCTCCTTGAATTTTTGTTGAAAGCTAAAATTTGTTACACTTTCCTTTTTTAGTATAAAAATTTTACCGTCACCACAATACACCATAAACATTTTTTTGTCCAATTTCGGTTTATTGTTTTAAATTACAAATCGAGCATTCTCCTGTTACTCTTTCTTATCAGAACACCTCTGATGGTTTTGTTATTTCGAACTCTCCTAAGTTTTCGTCATCTGGTGGCTGTTCGCGAAGTAAGTAGTTACCATTATTGATTATTAACTTGACATGATGAGCATAATTAGCTATACTTTCTACTGTTAGGAGTCGAAAATCTAGTTTTGAAATTTCTAAATAATTCTCAAAGGAATATTAAATGCAAATAAAAACATTACACTTAACAGATGAAGAATTTGTATATATTTTCCATACTAAGATGGAAGATGTTTTAATCCGCCGTCCTGAGTTGAGGCCGGTTGTTTTACATACATTTTTTAAGGCATTTGTCAGCAAAGAGGAATTTACTACCTTATGGCACGAAGTTGGCAAACTCCGTTCTGAAATGAAAGAAGGTTTCGAACGAGTAGACCAACGCTTTGATGAGGTAAACCAACGCATTGATGAGGTAAACCAACGTGTTGACACCTTCGAAGCAAGTGTAGACCAACGCTTTGATGAGGTAAACCAACGCATTGACATCTTCGAAGCAAGTGTAGACCAACGCTTTGATGAGGTAAACCAACGCATTGACATCTTCGAAGCAAGTGTAGACCAACGCTTTGACGCTTTAGAAAATAAAATGAACGAAGGATTTGAACGTGTTGAGCGACAAATCACCAGAATTGGTAGTCGTTGGGGGATTCATACTGAAAAATTGCTACGGCAAACCATTAGAGCTTTATTGGTTGAGTCTTTTGGTGTAAGTGTTGAATCACGATATATTGATGGTGAGCAATTTGATATTGTCATTACAAATGGCGAACATATCTTAATTGAAATTACGGCGAGTGTTAGGCGAGATATTCTCAGTCGTTTAGAACGAAAACGAAGCCTGTACATTGAATCAACAGGAGTTACTCCATCTCGTGTTATCTTGGGGGTTGGTTCTATCCATCATATGTTAGCTCAATCACTCCTCAAGGCTGGGTTTGAAGTGATACAACCCGATTATGAAGAAGAATAGCAGAATGGTTAATTGTAATTATTCGCTCTCTCGTTGGTAGACCCCAACCCCAGCCTTTCCCATGCGATGAGAAGGGAGCAAGATTCCCTCTCTTCACATGGTGGAAAGGTTAGGTGGGGAATAGTGCAAACATTTCCACTGAAATCTCCAAATATCCATCGTGGGTTATTGATTATACGGAATATCCGATTTATCTACCACCACATCCTTATTTGCTTTGATTTCATAAGGCAACAAATCATCTTCGGTCAAGAATAAATCTGTATTGCCATGACAGCTATCACATGATTCTGTCCGTGCTGTATTACGCTGAATGGTATGTGGTGTGGCATACGTCCATGTTGGGCGATTGTCAAAATTGGGCAGTAAATTATCGCCGTAATATGCAAACGTATCAGGGTCAACAGGTACATGCCGTAAGACCACCCATTTCCAAGGACGCTCTTCACTTTGGATAGGATTATAGCCAATTTTAATATCCATTATGGATGGCTCTATCTTGAAATAAGGAATATCCTCATCATTTTTTTGTGTATGACAGCTATAGCAGTTTTTATATTCTGCGGCATGGCAAACCTGACAAGAAAACTCGCTGATATGTTGCTGATGTTGGGCAATTTCAGAGCCTTCTATCACGTCATTATGGCAATCCAAACAGCTTTTTGATGCAGAACCATCATAACGATGATTTGCTTCATAATCCAAATTACCATGCATTTCATCAGCAGTATGACAATTAAAACATGGCATGCCGATTTTATTCCAATGCAAATCTGCCGGGATACCTTCATTTTTGCCCTTATATTCCATATCAACTCGACTGCCATGACAACCAGTACATGTCAAATTCATTGGCGGTACTTTTTTGAATTTATGTCCCGCAGTAAGCCCGCCTCCCAAACTCGTCGGGCGGCTAACATGACACTGCCCACAACTGGTATGACAACTCGAACAATGATTGCCGAATGCTTCTTCCTCTATGTGTGCTAATGTTTCTGCACTGGTTCTATCTTGCAAAACAGTTGTATAACCGCGTAATGAGGAATGTAGACTGTTTGTTTCGTTTGTCATATCAACATGACATTGAAAACAAACATCTTCAGCCACAGGTTCACGAATTATGTATGTATGGGCTTGTTCTTTATCATCGACCTTTCCGTTACCACCATGACATGTCACACAACCCATTTTGCCATGAACAGTTTGAGTAAAACTTTTATCGCTTACGATTACCTTTTCCCAACCCTCCAACGGAGGGACAGAGCCACCTCAGCCTTCACCTTCGGACAGTTCTTCAATATCTTCTATTTCTTCTGCCGTAGCAATAAGCCTTTCTCGATTGGTGTGGCAATCAATACAACTATCATCAACAAGTAACATCACCGCCATGGTGGTAGGTGTTGGCAATAGAACTACTATTTCTTCTACCTCAATTGGTTCCAAAGTAGGAATGAGTGTTGGTGATGAGACAGGGATAGGTGTCGGCGATGGAATGACTGCCTCTCCTATCTCCGTTGGCTTTGGAGTAGGGATAGATGTTGGTGTTGTGCCACATCCTATCACCAGCCCCGCCATGATAAAAATGAGAACTATCGTTATATTCATTTTTGAAAACTTATATAGTTTGTTTAAGTATTTCATCAATTTACTCCTAATTAAAGATTACAGAAGTGCAGTTAAGATTCCCATCTCCCGTGCTGGGGAGTGAGAACGGTTACAAACAATTTTTATCCTTATGGCAACTTAGGCTGTGGTTCATGGTGTTCAGAAAAAACATTCAAGTAACGTGCAGCCAATGCGAAACTAGCCACGCCTATAGTTACCAAAGTAATGGTCACTGAAATTTCTCGCAAAGTTGGCATGTAGACTAGACCAGTATAATCTAACAAACCAAATATGCTAACATTTAACCTATTTAGAATTATGCCAAATACAGTTAAAGATGCCGCCGTAACCACTACGCTTAATTTTGAGCGTAGCGTTGGAATGCTAAATAAAATTATCGGAACGACGCTACCTAATAAAATCTCTAGCCAGAAAGACATGGTTATCCAACGCGGTTGGAAAGCATATTCCCACACGCCATGACTTGTCAAACTACCCAAGCGTAGTACTAGATAGAATATCAATACCAAACCACTATATTTGCCTAATTCGGCTAATAAATCAACTTGCGGTTTGTGATGGGCTAATCTACCACTAATGATATTTTCTACCGTCACCATTGCTGGTCCAACTGCTACGGCTGAAACGAAGAACAATACAGGTAACATGGGTGTCCACCACAATGGGTGTAACTTGCCAGGCATTATTACGTACAACGACCCCAATGATGATTGGTGCATCGTGGATAGTGTAATGCCCAATACAACAAATAGCGGTGTAAGCCATTCCACAATTCTGAGCGGCCACTTAAAAGGTAGCTTCTCCAAGACCATTGGACTAAATTCTAAAGCCAATATGGTGTTATAAACTGACACACACCAACCTAACTCAAACATAACCGAAGTGTGTTGCCAATAAAGCAACGGATGCCAAATGCGGTAGGGTCGTCCTAAGTCAAAAATCAGTCCGCCGACTACCAACAGGTATCCCAAAAAAGCGGTCAAGATAGCAGGTCTAAGCATGCCGTGAAACCGCTCAACACGGAAGACATGCACTAGTCCAGCCATTACAAATCCCCCAGCAGCTAGGGCAACTCCACAGAGCATATCAAAACCAATCCAGATTCCCCATGGAAAATTGTCGTTCATGCCCGAAACAGGTCCAAGGCCTTGCGTAAAGCGAACGAGTGCTGTGGATGTGAACGTCACCCAAAAGGGTAAAAAGATTGCTGCTAACAAAATAACCTTGGTTGACCATTTGGCAACATGATGTTGCCCCATCAACCATAAAATGATGTAAAAAACTACACATGTAACTACTAAAGGCAAAACAATTTGCCAAATTATTGTGAAAAGTAAGTTTGTCATAATTCGATTATCACTCTTTCTGGCGACCAGTGAACCAAGTTGTGCCACTCATAGCCAGAGCCATACCTGCTGCAACAATAGGGACATTTTTCAAAATATTCCAAGTAAGTGGCGGTAATGGTTCATTTATTATATCAGTGCGAAAACCTAATTTTTCAAATGGAACTGGTGAAATATACAACACACTTGTTCCGCCCGCCTCATGCTCACCATAAATCTTATCAAAATAACGATCAGGATTGTCCTTGATACGGGCTTTGGCAATTGCTAAGACTCGCTCTCTAGTGCCAAACTCTAATGTGCCGACTGGACAAGCCTCCACGCAAGCTGGTGCGAGCCCTTGTTCACGCCTGTCTCGACATAAAGTACATTTGCCAATCATCGGTGTTAGACCACTTTGCCAATCAAAATGTGGCACATCAAAAGGACATGCTAACATACAGTAGCGACAGCCCATACACAAATCTACATCATAAACCACTGCCCCTTCGGATGTTTGGTGCAATGCTCCCACCGGGCATGCTGACGCACAAGCAGGTTCCAAGCAGTGCATACATTGCCGCTTAACTGAATAAACGGGGGACTCGCCCGATGAAATTGGCACCGCTGCACTATCAATATAAGTCCATGTATCGAAAGTCCAATCTGTTGGTTCGGTTGAGACTGGAGGTAAATTATTCGACTCTTTACAAGCACGACTACAAGCCCCACAGTTGACACAACGGGTAATATCTATCAGCCAACCAAACCGTTCTCCGATAACACCCTCTGAAGCTGCCACGTCAATTGTTTGGCTCATTGCCATTGACACAGCTGAAAAACCCATTAGTTTCAAAAAGTCACGCCGCGAACGTTGCGTCTGCGAATCTTCTATCTTCATGATTAATCCTCCTTATGACCTGTCCATGTCATAATTCCTAAAATGATAACCGCACCTAAGAAACCACCAATTCCCAAGCCTACACCTAAAGACGAAACTACACTATTTTGTAGCAAGGTTACTCGTGATTCCAAATTAGCCTGGTCTTCTAGTATCTCAATGGCAACTTGGGTTGCTTCAGGAGGTGCGGCTTGGGTAGCAACAACCTCTCGGCTAAGATGAGCTTCTTCGTCATGGCAATTAGCACATGTTTCTGTCCCCACAAACAAGCTATGACCTACTGCACCTGTCCCACCAATCTGACCGATAGAAGTATCAGGATGAGGCATGTGACAATCTATGCAATCCGTTGTTTGATGAGTATTATGAGTGAAATTATCTTCTATATCGCTATGACACGTAATGCACAATTTTTCTTTAGGTAAACGAGTGTCTGGTTTATGACGCTCATGACAATTGATACAATTAATATTATTTTCAGCATGTGCCCCAATTCGCCATTCATTATGAGTAAATTCATGGCAATCGATGCACACACTTTGGTCTACAGGAATAGACATGGTAGTGTCATCATTTTCGCCATGCCCTTCCACCAGGTTGTTGTGGCAGGCAACACAATCAACATTCGCGAAAGCATATTCGCCGCTATCCTTGTCATAACCTGTAGTATGACAACGTAAACATTCACCAAAGTATTCTTCCTTTTCCCAAACTTGCAAGAAGTTTTCATTTTTAGCGGCGACAGAATGATTAGACATAGCCCATTCCTCCACTTCAGTTTGGTGACACTCGTAACATTCGACACTTGCCATTTCATCTTCACTTAGTTTATATCTAATGGTAGTTGTCTCTGGTACAATCGGAGTAATTTCTACATCTGGCGTAGCTGTCGGATTCACTGGAATTTCTTTAGCATCCTCAGCCAGTTCATGACATAATTGGCAATCATCCACCGCAAAATCGTTATGTCCACCTGGAAACTTTGGAGCACCTATTCCATTTTGGTGACAGAAAAAACAATCACTCATGTTTTTCAAGGTATGAGGAATCGGGTTCGGCACACCAACTTGATGACAGCTAGTACAATTGCTATATCCTTCCAACGGGTGAACGATGGAGGCCGCTTCAGCCTGTCCTAGTTCACCTGCCATTTTGGGCAACCTTGATACAACTACTTTAGCATTGCTCGTAACTTCAGCCTGAGCAATATCTTTAGGTTGCAAAAACAAGTCAGGCTCACTATGACAATTTCCACATGTTTCATTTTGTGGCGTGATTTTCTGAATATTATGGGGGGATGTACCTTTCCAAGTAGGTACATTGTCAAAATCTGGCAACAGGTTATTGCCATAAGCGGCAAAGGTATCAGTTGTTACTGGCACATGACGCACCAATTGGTATGTCCATGGATGTTTTTCAGTCGGATTAGCATTGAGTCCAATCTTGAAATCCAACTGCATAGAGTCAAGGGTCATACCTTCTTCATCACTAACATGACAACCTGAACAATTGGTATATGCTCCCGCAGAGTGGCATACTTGACAAGCTACCTCCTCATGTATTTGGTGTTGTTCCACATCAGAATCAGTTAAATCATGGCAATCAGTACAATTTAGTACGCTTTCACGACTATTGGTATACGTTTGACCATCGCCATGCATTTCACCTATTTTATGACAAGAATTACAGTCCATTTCCGCCTGGCTCCAATGCACATCGGGCAATACACCTTCATTCTGTCCTTTGTATTCAGCCACAACTACACTTCCATGACAGCTTTCGCAAACCATATCTTCGGGCGTGTTGATAAAAAACTCATGACCCTTAATCAAACCACCTCCCATAGAATCAGGGCGACTGACATGGCATTGCCCACAATCGGCATTAAATTTACCATCAAAGGCACGGAACATGTTAGGGTTAGCCAAATTTGCACCTCTAGCTGTAAGTGCATTTGTCATACCCGCTACATTAAAATGCGAACTACTACCAGTCACATCAGTTATTTTTGGATGGCAATCTCCACAACTTTCTATCGGGGTGGCTGATGGCGATTTAATGAGGTCAGTGTGAGCTTCAGTGAAATCATCTGTTCCGCCTACACCCGCATGACAATTCACACAACCCCTCACATTGTGCATCCCCAAAACGCCAACGTCGGGAATAAAATATTTTTCCCATGTTTCTAGGGGCGGCAAGTCACCGCTAAAGATATTCAATGTGGGGCTGACTTCATCTTCATTGACGAGAGATTGTAACTTTTCTTGATTGGTATGGCAAGCAACACAATTGTCGCTAGGCTCATTTCCTTGAGCTAGGGCGAGTGTAGAAAAATCTATTCCCCCCCAACCAAATAAAAAAAACACTCCTATTACTATCATAACTTTGATATGTCTTAGCTTGTCAGGCTTCCACACCTGACCTACATTTGATTTTGAGTAATTATGCATAAAACATCCTTTTTTCAATTCAACTACATAACTTCTAAATTCTATAAAAAACCATATATCTGCATTATAACTAAATTGCCTAAATTGTCGAAATCGGCATGAAAAATTATCTTGCCAAACTGCATAATATATAGGGCTGTTCAATGCTATTTTTTGACAAGATAACTTGGAGGGTCAAAGCTTGCTTTGACATGAAAAAGCAAGCGATTTGATGCTCCATAAATATCCCAAGCCATTGTTTTTGTTTTAGCATTAAACAGCCCTCGGTGAACGGTTGCGTTAGGTTCAGTGGATAATTGCATGTTATTCACGAATTTCGAACCAATGATAATCGTAGCCATCCAATTCTAAGGTTAATTGTGCCGATGTGATTTCAGCAAAAGCAGTGTCAGTCAAAATATTAAATAACGCCCTTCCCGCATAATCTGCCAGATTTAAGGAAATTGTTTGCGAGTCGGGAGAAAGATTATTTAAGACAAGTGCGGTGGTATCATCCGTTTGACGAATGTATGTCAATATGCTTTTTGATTCTGGGGTAAGCAATTTCATTTCTCCTCTACCAAAAACGGGATATTTTTTGCGGATGTGGATTAATTCACGCAAACGATTCAACAAAGAATCAGCATCAACCTTTTGAGATTTGACATTGATTTTTTTGTAGCCGTATATTTCGTCATCGATGATGGGGTCAAATAATTTATCTGCATGAGCGGTTGAAAATCCACTATTTAAACTGTCATCCCACTGCATAGGAGTACGAACGCCATCACGGTCATGCAACCAAATATTATCTCCCATGCCAATTTCATCACCATAATACAACACAGGTGAACCGATAAATGTCAGAAGTATGGAATTTGCCACTTCAATTTTACGGCGGTCATTTCCAAGCAAGGGAGCCAAGCGACGGCGAATACCTAAGTTTGACCGCATGCGGTCTTCGGGAGCATAAAAGTTCCACATAAACTCTCGTTCTTGAAGCGTGACCATCTCTAAAGTTAACTCATCATGACAACGTAAAAATGTTCCCCATTGACATCCTTCAGGTAAATCAGGTGTTTTATCTAAAATTTCCTCAATTGGGGTTCGGTCTGTTTTTGCTAATGCCATGAAAATACGCGGCATCAATGGAAAATGAAAGTTCATGTGGAATTCATCGCCGTCGCCAAAGTACGGCAAAACATCCTCGGGCCATTGATTTGCTTCCGACAAAATCATGGTGCCGGGCGAGTATGCATCTACGAATTTACGAATCCGCTTGAGATAATCATGCGTTTCAGATAAATTTTCGCAGTTAGTCCCTTCTCGTTCATACAAGTACGGTGTGGCATCTACTCTAAAACCATCTACTCCAAAATCCATCCAAAACTGCATTACCCGCAACATGGCTTTTTGTACTTCGGGATTATCATAGTTTAAGTCGGGTTGATGATTGAAAAATCGGTGCCAGTAATACTGTCCTCGTAATTCGTCATAACTCCAATTTGAAGACTCGTAATCAAGAAAAATGATACGCACTTCTGGATATTTATCATTTGTATCTGACCACACATACCAATCACGATATTTGGCATGTTCGGGATGGTTGGGGTCACGCGAGGCTTGAAACCAAGCATGCTGGTCTGAAGAGTGGTTGGGAACAAGCTCGACAATCACTTTTAGGTTGCGTTTATGAGCTTCTTTCATTAACACCTTAAAATCATCAATCGTGCCATAATCGGGATGAATATCGGTGTAATCAGCTACATCATAACCATCATCTTTTAGGGGTGATGGCGAGATGGGCAACATCCAAATTGCATCTATCCCTAACCATTGTAAATAATCCAATTTCGATGTTAAGCCTACAAAATCGCCAATGCCATCGCTATTGCTATCGGCAAATGCTCGAACAAATACTTCATAAAAAATTGCGTCTTTATACCAATCGTTCATTATAAACTCCTAATTTCCCAATTCAGAAATAACCGATATAGATGGATAAATTTCTACATGAGTTACTTCGCCGTTAAATGTGATACTTACTTCAGTTTCAGATTCTCCATTGGCAGGCACCATGTCCACGAATCCAAATCCTCCACCGATAATTACATCGTTTGCATCGTAGAGGATTGCCGACACTCGCACATTGGTTATATCTTTATCCAATGTATTCTTAACAATACCTTTTGTTTTGGGAAAGTATGATGTTGTATAAAGAGTACCTTCTACACCAAACAATGGATTGCTTATCACATCGGTAAATTCTACAGCTTCTCCTGCTTTCACATGTACCTCAAGGGTTGAAACGGTCACATTTTCAGGAAGAAATGAGATATCTGCTACATAGACTATTTCTTTCGGGAACATAAACGAAATATAATTCTGTTGAGTACCTACAACAATTCCATTTTCATCATAAGCTGTCATTTGATACATGGTGCTTTGGAAAGAAATGGTTTCATTTGGATTCTCAACCGTCAAGCCATAAGCAAACTGGCTATCATCTTGACCATAACCGTATTCAAGCAAGTTGAGGTGATAAGTATTTTCTTCATCCTCAAACAAGGATAAGCCAGAAAGAATTGGATAAATATCAATGTGGACAGGTTTGCCATTCGTAGTTAAATTAATTGCTACCCCTGTTTGACCACTTGCCGGTACAAAACCAACATAAGTAAATCCCCCGCCGATAATTTCATTGGATTCATTGTAAGCAACAGCAGATACTCTTATGTCAGTAACATCTTTATCAAAAGAACTTTTCATAATACCTGTTACTGTAGAAACAAATTCATCCGTAAAATAGGTAGGACTTTCTATGGTCAGTGGCTCATTTTCCAATGGATTAAATGAGGTAAAATTACCCTTTTTAACATGCAAATCCAACTTGGCGACGGGAACATTACTTGAAAGATACATCGTATCCGCAACTGCCGTTTTTTGTGCAGGTAGGATAAATGAAATAAATCCTTCCTGTGTATCAAGTTGATTGTCATCAGCATCGTAGGCAATAACTTCATATTCAGAATCCTGCACCACATAATCAGGATTTGGATTTTCAACCATGAACGCCAAAGCAACATCTTTGCCATCCTGTCCAAAACCTATCTTACCTACACTAAGCCCTTCAAATTCGGGAGTGGGTGTATTGGTGGAAGCAGGGGTATCTGTTGGTTCAGATGTAGCAGTAGGTGTAACGGGAACGGAAGTATTTGTTGGTTCTGCTACCGATGTAACTGGCTCAGTCGCTAACTGCTCGCCCAACGATGTTTCGGGAGGAGTAGCACTATTGCATGCTGAACTCAATACAACAATTAGAAAGATTAAAAAGATTGAAAGTTTTTTGTGAAACATTTTCATCTTGTTGGAGCATCAAAGCAAGCTTTGACAGTCAAGACAAGAAAGGTTTTTGAAAACCTTTCTTGTCTAACCATAATCCCGCAAAACCTTGTCTGACACATGGCTTTCATAAGTTCTTTTGTTGATTGCTTAACACTTTCATGAAGATATTGCTAGAGCATCCAAGGTTCTTTGGTTAGACCTGACGGGTTTTTAGAAACCTGTCAGGTCTTGGTACAAAATGTTACTTTATGACCTTCACGAGTATAGTTACAAAATAGTTAATAAAATTGTTAGCAATTCATCTAAACTCTTTGGAATCGGATAGAGGTTCATGTCTTGTGTAATGACTTTCGTTTGCCGATTAAGTACACTAAATTGCCATGCATTTCCCATTGTCACTGTTCCATAAATAGGTTTTTCGTCGTCGTCAAGCCATTTATCCATGGCAATCAATTCGACGGAAAGTTGAGTAAAGCCCCGTTGCAAATCGCCTCTTTTTGCTTCGACAATCAAGACATTATGTTTACGTTGCATGAAATAGTCGATTTTGCCCTTGAGTTGATGATTCACTTTCATGGGATATTCGACTCTTAGTTGTATGTTTAAGTAAATCGCTAATCTCACCAATACAGGAGCAATCAGAGTCTCCCTACGGGCAATTTCTGTATTCAAATCAACATGACGAAGTGAATCCTCCAATAGCGTTTTTAAACCGACAAAAGCTTGTATGTCAATGGTACTTTTAGGAAAATCATATTTTTCCACCTGACGACTATATCCAAAATAATCCAGCAATTCATCAATGGGAGGGTCAAGTTTGAAATAATCGCTAAAGGTGTATGATTTATCTTTGTCAATAATTGTCTGTTTCATGATTTGCCTCTTTTCCAGTTTGATTTTGGTCTTTAGGAATCTTATTTGCATGCAATAGCTAAAAATATCACGCTCCGCGATTTTACTTTAATCTTGTATTATAATGAAACAGTTCCTAAAATCAAAATCACAGGATGAATATGATTGATGGAGAAAATAATGTTAAACGAAACATCACAAAAAGCCCTTTCTTTTGCCAGAAAAGACTTTTCGTGCTATTATCTTTATTTAGCTTCGAGGCTTTTTCATGCCTACAGGAAAGTGCCTGTGGTACATGATGAATTTAGGAGAAGAATATGCGAATTGGTTTAGTTGGTTTGCCAAACAGTGGTAAGACAACTGTTTTTAATGCCTTGACACGAGGCGATATTGCTACGACAAGCTATAGTAGTACTACACTTGATGTTCATACTGCTATTGTGGATATTCCCGATAAACGGTTCAACGTAATCGTAGAACTTTATGCTCCTAAAAAAGTAACACCTGCTAAAGTCGAATATAGCGATATTGGTGGTTTACGAAATGACATGGAACAAGGAGTCTCCATAAGTGGCGAACATCTTGGCTTGATATGTACAAATGATGCCTTGATTCATGTGGTTCGTGCTTTTGAGGATGAAAATATTGCTCATCCCCTTAAAACAATTAATCCCCAGCGTGATATTGAAAGACTAGATACAGAATTTCTCCTTTCGGATTTAAGTAAGATTGAAAATCGAATGGTCAAATTAGAATCCAATTTGAAACGAGGTAAGGTACTGCCCACTTATGAGTCTGACAAAGAAGAGTTTGACATACTTAGCACTATCCGTCATCATCTTGAAGCCAATACTCCCATTCGAGATTTGGATTTGACTGAACAAGAAAAAAAGCAACTACGTGGCTTTCAATTTTTGAGCAGTAAACCAATAATGATTTTGCTCAATTTGGGAGATGAAGATGATTTTGATGTAGCTAATATCACCTATTCACACAAACATTCGACGATTGCTAAAATTTGTGGGCGTTTGGAGATGGATATTGTTAATTTAAATGAAGAAGATATGGCAATGTTCATGGAAGAATACAATATTACTGAACTTAGCTTAAACCGCATAATAAAACAAAGCTATCTTTTGCTCAATCAAATGACTTTTTTTACTGTTGGTCGGCGAGAGGTGCGAGCATGGGAAGCTCCCTTAAATGCGATGGCGGCAATTTGTGCTGGAATTATCCATAGCGATATGAAGCGTGGTTTTATCCGAACTGAAGTTTTTAACTACCAAGATGTGTTAAAAGCAGGTTCGATAAAAAATGCTAGAGCACAAGGAAAATATCATGTTGAAGGGAAAACCTATCTTGTACAAGATGGGGATATACTCTTAATTCGATTTAATGTGTAAAGTATGTAATATCAACATCTTGTCTATAATGTAATGTATGGGCGGGATGCCAGTATTACATGAAATAATCATCTAATCAACGGAGATTTTGCATGAAAAATTTATTAAAAAAACTTACAAGTGTATGTAGTCCATCTGGCTTTGAAGATGAACTTTGTCAGGTTATCAAAACAGAAATAACGCCTTATGCCGATGAAATTAAGGTAGATAAATTAGGAAATCTACATGCCATTAAAAATGGTAGCGATAACAACATCACTATCATGCTTGCGGCTCACATGGATGAGATTGGTGTGATTGTCACGGATATCGAGGAAGGTGGCTATGCTCGCTTTACCAGATTGGGGTATATATACGGTATCAATCTGGTTGCCTCACGCTTAATTTTTACCAATGGGGCGATAGGCATGATTAACATCAATGAGAAGGATACCAAGGTTGATAAGGATTTAAGAAATGCGTACATTGATTTTGGGGTACCACACAAAGATGATTGTCCTGTCAAAGTAGGTGATGTGGCATGTTTCTTCGGACCGTCCGTAGAATTGACCAACAGTCGCTACATGGCAAAAAGCATAGATGATAGAATAGGTTGTGCCATTCAGATTGAGCTATTGAAACGGCTCAAAAAAACACCGCATAACATCCATGTTGTTTTTACTACGCAAGAGGAATTTTCAGGTGTAGGGGCAAGGACAAGTGCCTATAAAATTACCCCCGATATTGCCATTGCTATTGATATTATGTTAAGCGGTGATATGCCTGAAAGCAAAAATAATCCTGTGAGTTTGGGAAAGGGTCCCGTTATTAAGGTAAAAGATATTGGCACTCTAATTCATCTTGGGGTAAAAAATTGGTTGATTGATACGGCGATTGCCAATGATATTCCCTATCAACTTGGCATTTCAGATGACTACACCGATGCCATGACGATGCAGTCCACCAAAGCAGGCTCAGCTGTAGGACAAATATGTATTCCATGTAGGCATATCCATACACCTGCCGAAATCATAGATTTGACCGATGCAGAACATGCCGTTAATTTATTAGTTACTATGCTATCTAATGACGTACCTGAAAATTTAAGGTGATGTGTTGGGCAAAAAATTAAGCGAAGGAGGGGTTTTAAAACTATATTGCAGATTTTTTCGGGCATACCATGCAATAGTCTTAACATAATTAACGGAGATACCCAACTTTTTAGCAATGAATTTCGGGTTTTTCTCTTGCATGTATAACATGGTGATAATGTGTTGTTCACAAAGTTTCAGCTCATCTATACAGGCTTGAAGCCGCCCTTGAATTTCGGTGTCATAAGTTTTTTTAGATTGCCCTGCCACGTCTTTCATAAGCGAGTCCATTGAAGGGGAGTTTTTTTTGATGATGCGGAAAATCTCATCAGTAAGTATGACCCGACAATAACCAAGAAATGGACAAAAGAAATGATAGTCATCTAGCCCTTGTTCCTTTATCAATTGGTAGGCACGGCAAGCAGCTTTATAGCCGACATGTCTGCTTTGTTGATACTGTCGAGCAATTGCAATACCTCGTGTATACAAAAATTTCCATAGGTCTTGGTGTGCTTGATTATCATCATCATTAAGGGCATTAACCCATTCTGTATTTGTTCTTTTGGTTATTTTTTGTCGATTCATTTGAAAAGTGCCTTATATAACTTGACTGTCAAAGCAAGCTTTGACGCTCCAGTGAGGTGTCTTTATTTTATCTACTTAGCTTACTAACAGTATACAACAAAATGATATTATTTTCTTGATGAAATTCTAAGGAACTTTGGCTGTAAGTATGTGAAAAAAGGTTTTTTCTAATGAAAGTGTATTAATCAACAACAATTAAAACGCCTAGAAGTTGAATTTCTAGGCGTTTGTTATATTTGCTGTACCTCATGTGACTGAGGGTTCATAGTTTTTTGTTTTGTGAATGATTTTTCACTGAACTACTATTATCGCCATTTGGCTACAGGACCATGTTTCTGGAAGTTATTTGTAACTAATACCAAATCTATTATATCAATAACACCATCTGTATTGAGGTCTAATAAGGGGTCATTCAGATGATAACTATTTGCTATTTGAACAAGGTCAAAAATATCGACAATATCATCACTATTTACATCACCAGCAAAAAGGATCATGTCTCCTAAAGTGGCAGTACCTACTCCATCCAAACGAGTGGAAACATCAATTTTAGCATATAGATAGCCCGGTGCTTTGATGGTTAAAATATCATTACCGTCTGAATAGAATGTACCATCAGGGCTGGTATTGATGATATTGCCACTGTTATCTATCAAAGTGATATGACTATAGTTATATCGCCCTTCTAATTGAACTCGACCACTTACAGCACCACATGCGTCTGTTGTGATGGCAACTCCATCAACAACCTGCACAGTAATCTGTGTGCCTACCATAGGTATAAGTACATTTTTAATGTCAAGGGCAGAACGTCCCACACCAACCTTTTCCCATATAATCTCGACTAAATTCATGTCGCCGCTTACAGTAGATGTGCCAAGAACAGCAGCTGCAAATTCAATTTTCCCATTCACATTATCCACCTCGTTAAGTGCGATAAATGGGTTTTGATTGGCGAATGAGCTACCCAACTTAATTTGTACTCCGTTTTGATTTGGGTCCACATCCACAACATTGACAATACTTGGGTCAAACTCAATTTCAAATTGAAAACCTTTTACACCATTAGTATTAGTTAATTTCAATGTTGTTTGTTGACTACCAGAACATATATTTACTTCCGGCGGGTCAAATACAACTGTATGACTACCAACAATAGGTGTTGGATTCACAGGTGTCGGTGTTGTACCCACAGGTGTCGGTGTTGTACCCACAGGTGTCGGTGTTGTACCCACAGGTGTCGGTGTTGTACCCACAGGTGTCGGTGTTGTACGAATCCACAGGTGTCGGTGTTGGTACTGTCCCGTCGATAACGACATTAACTGATTTTGTTATGTTGGTACACGTTCCAAAGGTATCATGAGTTGCGTTTACCTTGAAGGTGTGCTTGCCTGATACTGTTGTATCACGAAATACACCTTGATATCTACCTTTTTGGTTCTCCAAATCAAAATAACCGAGTGTAGCAGTTGAAGTTTCAACAGAAACATCGGCGGTTACACTTGCTCCACCCAATGGAACTCCATTAATATCAGCCACCACTACCACAAAATTAATCGTATCATTCAAGTTATATTCCGATTTGTCGAATATAATATCGGTCACTTGGCATTGATTGGCACCGTCACAATTAACTCGGTCAGATACTGCTTGCCGAAGCCAAGGCATCCAAGTATTGTAAATAATACTGCCTGGTGAGTATGTGTTAGTCACATCTCTAGCACCTGATACACGATAGATATTTTTGCCATGATAATTTGCAATTTCTTGGGAGTCGAGTCCATTTTGTCCCAATTTCCAAGAGATTAATTCTACTCCTTTGTTCATCATGATTTGGCGTGGTTGGACGTTTGATATACCATACTCCAAACAATTTCCATAACATCCGATGAATGCTAAACCAAGCGAGTTTCTATTGTTGGGGATATGTCTTCCAATAATATCTTTTTCACCATTTTGGCTACCGGCTCGTCCTTCATAAATTTTCCCTTCAGGGTCAATTAGATAGTTGTAGCCAATATCACCCCAGCCTAATACATTGGTATGATAGTTCCATACTGAACGCACTACGGTTGGCCAATCAGTAGTTGGACTGTTTTTGGTAACAGTATGAGCAATAATCACATGAGTTACATCAGTTTCATAAGGTGCCCAGCGAGGGCTATTTTGACCATCAGGAGAACCCCATTCTGTACGACTGATAATACTAGGTTTTTCAGCAGGACAAACATTCAAAGCCGCCGCATTTGCCGCAGGCAAATCATCGTTAGTGGGACCTTGACTGGTATCGTTGAAAATCAGTGTTAATTCATCTAGGGTAGTATCACCCATTAAGGTTAATCGAATTTGGATATGAACCTGCCCTTCATTGCCAAGCCAAACCATAGAACCGCTATAATCACTATCAGAGATAGGATTAAAGGTTACAGGGCTTTCAATCCATTCTTGCCATACTGAACCATTATCACTTGTTCGTATTTCTACTTTAACATTATCGCTACTTGCTTTCCAAGTTGGGATAATATCAGTAGTAATTCCGAGTGGTGATTGAATAGGCTCACTGGTGTAAGTCCCTTGAGTAGCACCAGCACTAACTGCTAAGCTATTCGCCACCACATCAAGATTTGTCAGTTCGCCTTGTGATTGGAAATAGAGCGTGGTTAAGCTCACTTGGCGTGACTGAATGGTGTCATAAGTGCTAGCAGTAAAGAAAAGACCATCATCAGGCTCCTGAGCAAAAGAAATGTTTGCCCAGAAAAGAACTAAAACAATACTTAAACTAAAACACAAAATTGGATTTAGTCTATAAAAAATTTGATTAAACGTTGTACGTAAATACATTATTACCTCCATACATCTAAAAATATTAACTTAATCTTGTTTCAATTTTAACACTAAATGGAGGTAATCCTCAACGATAGCAACGCTGATTTCAGTTGGGTAAAAATGTCTAATAGGGTTTGAGTATTAACACGGAATGAGATATTGTTCCATCTAAAATAATACATTATCTTGCTATAATACATCATGCCTGCTATAATTTAAGGAGTGCAAAAGCTCAAGCTTTTGCACTCCTTAACATGTAATCATGTCACAAGGAGGTTCGCATGGCATACAGTAAATTTACTTTAGAGAAAGTTCAAAAAGATTTTCAGTTAGGATTTCAAGAGGATTTATCCTTATTTGTTGATACACCCATCAAAAAAATTAGTGGCTTTTTGCAACAGACATTGCAAGAAAATATTTCTTTAGCCACAGCCATAGATACAGAAAAAGTGCGTTCAGAATTGATTGTTGCTCCCATATTAGTTGAATTAAGAAAAATATCTCACAAAAACATTAGCTTTTTTTCAGGGATTAAATTTAATGTTGATTCCTCAAAAGAGCTAGATGGCTTTTGTGATTTTTTAATAAGCAGGTCTAAAAATCAATTAAGTTTGCAGACTCCTATTGTTAGTGTAGTTGAGGCGAAAAATGACAATATCAAAAGTGGATATGGGCAATGTATTTCCATGATGATTGCCAGCCGTATTTTCAATGAAAGGGAAAAAAATACAATTGAGACAATGCATGGTGTCGTTACCACAGGCACAGTATGGAAATTCCTCAAGTTAATTGATAATGTGGTTTACGTTGACCATGATGAATATCACATCAACCAGGTCGAGAAAATCATGGGGATTTTGGTCAGTGTTTGTGAATAACACTTAAAACACTTAGAAATTCAATTTTTCCAAAAAATTGAATTTCTAGGCATAATTTTGAAAATCAGATTTGCAAAAATAACGTATCATGACTATAATTTTCTTATGGACTATTTTAATATTGATCGATTGCTATTGATTGTGAGGAATTTCGTAAATCAGAACAATTAATTGCTACAGCATTAGCAGGTGATCCACCTGATGAGATTGCAGATGAATTGAGGGAGTTACTTGAACAAGTCAACTTTAGCCGCCATTTAGAATTGCGTGGCATTACATTTAATTGATGTTAATCAAGTTGTCGAATAAAAAACCTGTCAGGTTTTTAAAACCTGACAGGTTTAACCATGTAAGCAGTTTTGATTTACTTCTTAAATATAGTCACAGCTGTACCTTCCGTAGTAGCTGAGCCACTTAAACCACCAACATTTACTGCCCCATTAATGTCAAAAACTTTCGTCCATGTCCCATCAGGCAGACTGACATCATAATTATTTCCAGGATTATAAACTATGATGATTTCATCCCAGCTATCGCCGTTGGCATCAGCATTGATTTGAGAAACAACCACTTTACCATCGCGATAGGTATTCATGTTATTGTTGATTTCATCCCATGTATTGAGACGGAAACCAGGGTGTGCTTTTCGTAAGGCTATCAAATCCTTGTGATAATTGAACATATCGGCATTTTGTTCCTTCCATTCCCAGCGAATCATGTTGTAATCATCGGGTGCGTTGTAGCTGTTATGAGCATACTCCCAATCGCCATTGTAGACTTTGGTGCGTAGCATTTCATCACCAGCGTGAATGAACGGAATACCTTGTGAGGTTAAAACGATACCTTCTCCAAATCGGACAACTCGCTTGCCATAGTCGTTATCTTCACCACTATGTTTAACTTTATCCCACAAACAATAGTTATCATGAGCGGAGATATAATTCACCGATTGTTCGGGGTCAAAGGCAAACATTGGGTCCCACATGTTTGACAGCGTGTTGGTACTCTTGGTATGAAGGATACCGCCACGCGAGCCAACTTCAATTTCCCATGACTTATCACCATAGTTGAACATGTAACCACGACCTGTGCCGTCGTTATCGCCCTTGATTGCTTCACGGAATTTGCCATTAAATACGCCCATGCGACCTGATGCCATTGCTGGTACATTACCCATGCGTACTTTTTGATTTTCAATTGGGTCTCCCCAATAACCGTTCCATGGTTCGCCGTACATCAGCAAATTGCGGCTGGCGTACTTGCCATTAAGGTGTTCGCCCCAACTATTTACTGCTTCATAATGGAAAATGCCCATGAGGTCAAAGCGGAAGCCGTCAACATGATAATTTTCAATCCAATACTCAAGCGAGTCTTGAATCATACGGCTGACCATCTGGTTGCCAGTGTCAATACCATTGCCACAACCTGAGTCGTTATTACCAGTGTAATATTGACCAGTAATATTTTCGAATACTGAATCGTCAAAGGTGTGATTATAAACCACATCCATGATAACTCGAATCCCATTCTTATGAAATTCGTTAATCATGGTTTGCAATTCCTTAACCCGATTTTCATAATCATTCGGGGTAAGTGAATATTGTTCTTCGGGAACATTAAAGTTAATTGGGTCATATCCCCAGTTATATTGTGGGGTAGAAAAATCGTAGAAGGGCAGAATTTGGACATGAGTTACGCCCAATTCTTTAAGGTGGTCAATACCTGTTGCTAAACCGTTATAGGTTGTGCCTGTTTCGACCATGCCCAAGAATTTACCACGCTTATTAGCAGAAACGCCTGAACTATCATGGAGGGTGAAATCACGCACATGTGCTTCGTACACAACTGCATCTTCACGTTCTATCAAAGTTGGATGGGATGCCCAACCGCCGTCGGGTTGGATGGAAGCCATATCCAAAACAACATTTCTGTTTGTACCTGGTACAACCATCGCTCCATAGGGGTCCCGAACATCGTTGCCGTTGATTTTGAGTTGATACTCAGCTAATTTCAAATCGCCTGAAACGGTAACTTCATAAATATTGGTATAGCCATCAAAATCAGCTACATGTTGCAAATTATGGTTATTACCATCAACATAGACCACAACATTACTGGAGTCAGGTGACCAAATTCTAAAAGTCGTTGATGATGGAGTGTATAATGCACCTAAGCCAACACCACCACCACTAGAGCCTCCACCTGGTTTTGTATTATGCCATGAGCCATCATACCACCATTCACCTGTAGTACGACTTAAGTCATCAGTTTGATTACTACCTGAATTGAAAATCAAGTTAATACTTGTTTCATTGAAACTATCACCATACCAGCGTTCAGAAGTTGGAGTTGCTGTTCCTACAGGATTGTGGTCATACCACTGATTATCCATATACCACCATTCACCTGTAGTACGACTTAAGTCATCAGTTTGATTACTACCTGAATTGAAAATCAAGTTAATACTTGTTTCATTGAAACTATCACCATACCAGCTGACCAACCTTTGTAATGAATGGTAATATTAGCGTTCGGGTCAGGTGTTGCTGTTGGTACTGGAGTAACAGGGGTTGCATTTGCAGCATAGAAAGCTACGGCTGAACCAGCTGCTACAGTGATATTAGCGGTACCATCGCCATTTACGGTTACGGTATTGCCTGTACAATTGCCGTTGTCCAAATCACCGCTGATGATGTCGCAATATGTACCAGCTGCCATGCCAGTTTGGAAGCTTTGACTTAACTCGCTACCTTCTTTATTTATCGCCACAAATCCCTTGTCACCTCGACTAAAGGAAATTTGGTCATTGCCATTGTCCCACCAATTAGAGACGGGTTGACCACTGGTTATATTACGGAACATGACCATATTAGCAATTGGTCGCCAGCGATGCTCGCATACCCAACCGCGCACACTATCATCAGTGTGTCCGAAACAACCAAGTGATTCCACACTTTGTATTGACCCATCGACATTTTGTGGGGGACCTTGGTCGCTATCATCAAATTCGTAGCTAGACATGACCTTCGGATAGCCATAAGGCCAAGCAAGCATAAATATGTTGGTTAAATCATACAGTGAACTGTCTTTATAAGTGATGACATGTCCACCGCCGCCATGACCACGTTGGTTGTCATGATTGTCTACAAAAACAACACCTTTATCATCAGGCATGAAGCCCCAGTCTACGCCAAAATTGCTTAGCCATGACAGTTGTCCACTGTAGAAAGCTTCGCTAATTTTGACACTATACTTAAACTCAGTTACATCACCATTTTGGAAATATAAGTCGGCAGTAATTGGCTCGCCGCCTTGGTCAATCACTTCTTGGAAAATGTAAGGGTCGCCATCAAGTTTAGCAATGATAGCGTTAATATCACCTGTTGCCATGTGCTTAGAGGCATCCAAACGAAAACCTGCTACGCCAAGACTAATGAGGTCATTCATGTAAGCCGCAATTTTATCTTGCACATAACCTGTATCGGTTGCCAAGTCGGTCAAGTTGACCAATTCGCAATTTTGTACTTCCCATACATCTTGGTAATTACTAATATCATCATTACCATTGCGTCCACAATGATGGAAATTATCAGTACCATATCCTGTTGATGGGTAATGATATTCCCAATATTGAGTACCATTGTATCCCGAGCTAGAACCTACGCCAGTCATGTGATTGATGATTGCATCTACGTAGATATCAACACCAACCGCATTACAGCGTGATACCATGTTGGTAAATTCGGCCCGTGTGCCACTGCGTGACTCAATTTCATAACTAACGGGTTGATAGCGGAGCCACCATGGATAAGAACCACCTTGATTAAACCAAGCATGTTCCATTGGTGGAGAAACTTGAACCGCAGAGAACCCTTTGGGACCTAAAACATCTTCACATTCTTGAGCAATGTCTGTCCACTTCCATTCAAAGAGATGAACAAATGCTGTACGAGGAGCCTCTTGAGCTTTGACCACTTCATCTTGAGGCAGGCTCAAGGTGGCGATTAGAGGCACCATTAAAACAAGTAAAAATTTTATTAGAGAACGAAAATTAAAACGTGATTTCATTAAAACTAACTCCTTTAGTTAAAATCATGTAATACACGGCAAGATGCCGTGCTAGAAATTCAATTTTTTAGAAAAATTGAATTTCTAAAAAATAAACATCCTACAAATTACAAAATAGCGGTTGAAATTTTTGTAAAAACCTCCCATTTAATGAAGGAGTGCAATAGCTTTAGTTATTGCATGAAAAAGATTTACCTTTTACACTCCGTGTTAAAAACACTTGACCTAATTTAATTGACTAATCAACTGTTGATTAGTCAATTAAATTCTAGCACAAACTCACCATTTTGTCAAGAGGCAATCTTAATAAAATTACCTCAAAGGCAAAGATTTGTCAATTTTCCGAATAAAAGTTTGTTTTTTGATTTTATTCTTAACATGCTTAAAAAAATGTCCGTTTTTCTGAATAAAATAAAGTGGCTTATTGATTCTCGTTCTTGTCTGAGTCAAGCATTCGCCACATGCCAACTAAAAAACCTAAGCCCAATGTCCATGCTCTGATAAAAATTAAAAACGGAGCAATCAATAAGACAGGCAAGTCGCGTTGCCAAATTTTATAATAAAATGGTAAGCCACTACCTATCAAAGCAAACCAATTAATCAATCCCAATCCTGCCAATTCTTTTTTACGGAATACCGCACTCAATGTCAACAATATTCCTCCCAAGGCAGCCATGATGATTTGTATTTTCGATACTTGTGGAGTATGCGAGTCGCTAATTAGTTTGCTGGGATGGTCTCTCATGACAAAGCTTCGCCAGTAGCCCACAAAAAATTTGCGATAGGCATATTCATACAAATTGCGGTCATGAATATGAGTTACAATTGCTTGTGGGGCAAAAACAAGCCGATGACCTGCACTAGCCATGCGGAAGGCAAATTCAACATCTTCATTGGTACGGAGTGAGATGTCAAATCCTCCCATTTGCCTGAAAACATCACGGCGATAAGCGGCTGAATAAGTATCAACAAAATCTATGCTGTATGTACCAAGCATGCCATCATACTTATCTTCGTATTCAAGTTGAACAAAACGAGCTGTGAATTCAGGCTGGTCGGTGCGATAAACTCCCTTCACTCCCATTACGGTAGGGTCTTGGAATGGTTCACTAATTTGAGCCAGCCAATCAGAAGCAGGTATGCAATCGGCATCAGTAAAAAGAAGCAAATCTCCTGTGGCGACTTCGGCTCCAACATTGCGAGCCGAAGCAGGTCCGCCATTTTCTTTTTGTAAAATCTGTACATCAAATTGACGAGCAATATCAGCAGTGTTATCGCTGGAGCCATCATCTACAACAATAATTTCAAATTGGTCAGAATTAACAGTTTGGTTTTTCAATGAGTCTAAACAAGCTGATAATGTTTTGCCTGCATTGTAAGCTGGAATAATAATTGAAAACATGGTGTATCCTATCGAAAAATTTTGGTCTTAATTATACATCATCTTAATGGTAAGGCAAATTCAATCCATGACTTATTCTTTTGCTACCTGTTTCTCACATTCGGTGAAAATATAATCCAAAATACCCAAGACTCTAGCTGGGTCACTAATTGAATATGACCATAAGTTTTTAGTGAAAACATCTTTCTCTAGTTTACCAAATTCCCAAAACATGCCAGTACAAACAATGCCGTAAACAACCACATTTTCATCATTATTTAATTTTTGACAAGCGAGCATAGTAGCCAGGCATTGCCCCCAACCTTCGATGAAATCTTCTTGCTTTGCTTCGGACACCGCCAAAAGAGGTTTACCAACAGGTGTTGTTGTGGCACCTCGTGGGCGAGAGGTAAGAAAATAATCAGGTTCACCAGTTAAAATATCATCATAAGTTAATTTGCGGTTAATCCACAATTTCAGGCTTGAATGTAGTTTCCATGCCTGCCGCATAAACGGTGAAATCAATTGTTCTCGAAAGAACATCTCGCTTTCTACAGAAGATTTCATGCTCAAGGAAAATTTTAGCTCCTCCATGAAAAAATCATGAGGCGTGAGTTGCTCATAAGTTAAAAAATCAGCCTCGGTTACAGCTAAAGGGTATTTAGCTTGAACATCCTCGATGCTCTTAAAATCACTAAATGCCATAATAACCTCCAATTTTTTGAGCCTGACAAAGTTTAAATCGTATCGGGTTTTGTTTTTATATCATGGTTTAGCACAAACGGCAAATAAATCAAGTTAGAATTTTGCATACTTGATTTGCCATCTAAAACGACGTATGTTATAGTTCCATTAATTCCTCTTTTATGTAGAACAGATTTCTAGTTTGTTCATGGACGGATATATGAATTTACATGTCTCAACCACATTGGAAATTACTGCTGACCTTGCAAAACGGAAGCTATTGCGGTTTTTCCTAGATGAAGTTAGTTTATTTCTTCAGCCTGAATATCCACTATTGATTACTACAGATAACTCACATGCTGTGTGGCGTTTTCCAATTGCATTCTTAATGGGGCGGCATGGTAAACTAGAGAAAATCGGCGAAGTGGATGTTGATGCCTATAGTGGCGAATTACTCATCACAAACAAAATATTAAAGGAAATACAAGAACATGCTCAGCAATTGGCTAAACGTGCCACATTTTCCACAAGAGAATGACTTTACATGCTTGCAGGCATGTGTCCGCATGTCTTTGGCATACCATCAATATCACACCACTGAAACTGATATCAGCCAACTTTTTAATTCAAACAAAATCAGTACTCCTATTTCACAGGTAAAAAAATTGCATCAATGGGGATACGATGTTTTTTATGGTTCTGTTGACATGGCACAATTACGACAATGGTTAGCCGAAGGTGTCGTGCCAATTGTATGTTTGCAAACGGAATTTTTGGGTTATTGGCAAGTCATTACTCATCATACAGCCGTTATAATTGGAATAGATAAGACTCATGTTTATCTAAACGACCCGGCTTTTCATGTCGTGCCACAAATTGCTAGTTTGGATAACTTTCAAATAGGCTGGCAGAAAATGGATAGGATTGCAATCGCAATTAGCATTCCATGTTAAAATAATACTAAGTGCTGTTCAATGCTAAAGAAGATATTGGATTTCGTACCTCAATCTCATCCATGGGGTATTGTTTTTAACAGAATATGTAGGGATTTATGGCATAAATCCTACACGAATTATAATACATGAGATTGATATTAAATATCTTGAAATCGATGATGTCAAATATGAAAAAACAACCTAACATTATTTTATTAGTATTAGATACACACCGTTACGACCGTTTAGCGACTTATGGCTATCAGCGGCATACTTCGCCGAATATTGATGCTTTTGCCCGACAAGCAACAGTCTTTGAAAATGGTATTTCTCCTGCTCAATGGACTATTCCATCGCATGCTTCGTTATTTACAGGAGAATATCCGACCACACATCAAACTATTCAGGCACATCTTTCTTTGGATAGTCGTTTTGATACATTAGCCACCCTGTTGACAAAACATGGCTATAACACCATTGGTTTTTGTAATAATCCCCTCGTTGGTATTCTCAACAATGGATTAAAACGTGGATTTAACACATTTTATAACTATAGCGGAGCGGTGCCATCAAAGCCACGTTCATCCAATCATTTGCCAAATCCGTTTAACAGTTTGTGGGAATGGTACACTCAACAATTGCGAAAGGTATCTTATCCTATCCAAAATGCGTTTGCACGTTCCGATTTTCTATTTCGATTATCACTTAATCCCTTGTTTGTTCCGATATGGACTCGTATGTTTAAGTTCAAAGGGGACACAGCTCAAACTTTGCGGGATGTGCGGGATTACTTGGCACATGTCAATGACACAAAAAGTGACCCTCAATTTGTTTTCATCAACTTAATGGAGACTCATCTGCCATACACTCCACCTGAAACGTTCATTGACAAATTTGCTCCGTATTTTAAGGAAGACCGTCAGGTTCGCACATTCATGCGAAATTATAACACTCAAGCATTTCGTTGGCTTATGCCGATGGATGAACGGTTTAAGGAAATGGAATTTGCTATTTTGAATGACATGTATGATAGTGAAGTAGCTTACCAAGACCATTTATTAAGTGAGTTGCTTGAGTTTTTATGTCGTCCTGAAATAGCAGATGACACTTTAACAATCATCGTATCTGACCATGGCGAAGGCTTAGGTGAGCATGATTTTATGGGACATTCTTTCGTTGCTTATCAAGAATTAGTCCATGTACCGCTTATTATCAAATTTCCACAAAATAATGCAGCTGACAAACGTATTTCTAATGTTGTTTCTACACGCCGCATATTCCACACAATTTTATCGGCGGCGGGAGCAAATATCGTCGAATCAAAACATCGTCCCACCACTGATGTTCGACAATTAAGCCTAGCACGCACCGTGCAGATGCCTGACCCTGAAAATGAAATTGTGTTTGCAGAAGCTTATGCTCCCAATACATTTCTTTCCATGATGGAAACGCATGCTCCGCAGTTGATTGAAACTTTCCATTGCAAAGTGAATCGCCGAGCATCATTTCATGAGCATGACAAATTGGTGCGTGTTGATGGGGTAAAAAACGAGTTGTTTAATTTAGCAACTGACCCATTAGAAGAAAATAACATCATCCATGAGCATCCTCAAAAAGCCTCGAAGTTATCGTATAAACTGGATAGTTTCATGACTAGGGCAGTTGCTCGCCGCCCTGAAAACTGGCAGGCAAATAAAACTTTAAACATTGAAGATGATGAAACATTACGCCAGCAGTTACGGGCATTGGGTTATCTTGAATGAAAAAGCAAGCTTTTTCGCTCCAATTTAAGATTCTGTAACTTCTTGAACGATAAGCGATAATTGTCGTAAAATGCCATCCAATCGTACCAAATCAGTATTTAGCACACGAGCAATTTCACGCCCCGATTCCAACAAGAAATTTCTCCGTACTTCGGTAGCTTGTGATTCGGCAGAACGGGTGAGACTGGCAATAATTAACTGGTCAGCGGGTACTTGACTTGCACTGAAGATGGTACGTAGATAATCTAACCTTTTTGTAAAACCGACAATTTCATCTGGTGTACAACTTTGCATTTCCTCCAGACTAATTGGTGGCTGAGGAGGAAATGTTTGTCTGAATTGTTTATTTTTATGATAGCCCACAATTAATACGCTCACTTCAATGGGAACAAGACGATTTTCACGTTGGTCTAAAATCGTCTCACGGGTTAATTGTTGAGCTAAAATCAGTTGACGAACGGCTGGGTCATCATGAATTTGCACGTTATAAATCAGACCGATAATGGTAATGCCATTTGCCGCAGAAACTTTGACAAATTCGCCAAAGTTAGGTGTATCAGGTTCTAGTACATGGCATCCAATAAAAAATTCGGTCGTTGTCGAACGTAAGACCCTGCCAATTGGATAAGTATTGGCTCTCATAAATAAATCTTTCTGAATAATTTTTAATTTTATACATGATATACCAAAAAAGGGTTAGTTTTGTGAACACCATAAGCGGGTTTATGCCATAAACCCCTACATTAACACCGTTCACAAATGTAGGGGTTTGTGGCACAAACCACATGGTTTAAAATTACAATTCTTACCCTTACTGAGCTAGGAAACGTTTTTCGCCGCACACGCGAGTCGAAAAATATTACGTTTGAACAGATTGATACAAATATAAGAATAAAGCCACAATTCATTGAAGCCATTGAAGAAGAAAGGTTTGATATTTTTTCTTCCGAAGTGATGCTGAAAGGATTTATTAGTAATTATGCTATCTACTTAGAACTTGACGCTGACGAAATGTTGGCAATGTATGACCATGGGCATCGAACAGGAACTATACAAAGTCGGGCTGGAGGACAAGATGGAATAACATTTTTAAGCATACCACTTTCAAGAGATAGTTCTTCTTTTTCTATTAATGCTTTGATGGCTACTTTGATAATTGCCATTATAATAGGATCCATCGGTTATTATATGTTAAACATCAGTTCTCTAGGAATAATTGACTACTTATATGGGGACGATGATTTGCCATTCAACAATGATGACTCGGCTATTACTTTACCTACTTCAACTCCTTCGCCTATTCCAACTTCTACAATTACTCCCACTGCAACACGCCAATATTACACTGGCGTTTCGATTGAATTAGTTATTGTTGAACGCACATGGGTGCAAATTTTGGTTGATAATGAAAATGAATTTAAGGGCTTCTTAGAAGCAGGTGAGAATCGCCACTGGGAAGGAGAAAAACAAGTTGCCGTTCGTGCTAGTAATGCTGGTGGGGTTGAAGTCCACATCAATGGTCAAAATATGGGTTTGATGGGTGATAATGGAGAGTTAGTTGACCAAGTATGGGAAAAATTGGAAGATATACCTAGTTTGGATGGGAATTGATAGAATGTTCGACCTATTTACGTCAACACAATATACCACATTGGCATTACAAATCGTAATTGGTTTGCTTACTGGAGCAACGGTTCTTTCAATTGTTATTGCCGTTCGAGCCAAACGAGAAATCCACAGCACCATTTTTAGTCTTGTGAAAGAAGAAGAAGTTGTCCGACTTTGGAAAGCACGACTAGCCATTGTTCTCTTTTGGACTCTTACGATTACTATGACTTGGTATTTAGGTTTAACATGGCAAACCCCTAGTAACGTACTAACAAGTTACAGCCTTGCCAAAAATACACCTGATGTAGAAAATATTTTAGCCACTCATGAGAAATTAGCTCAAGAACAAGTTTTAGCTGAACGCGAAGCAACAAACATGTCCCCGACAAAACCCATTGTGATTCAAAGTGAAAGTGATATTATTTCTTTTTCCGATGTACCTACAGAAGTACCTCCCATTGCTGTTACAGTTATTTTGACTTACACAAATATCGTTACTTCAGTGACCACATTGAGTAAAACACATGACTTAACTGCAACAGCAACAGCCCTACCTAGCCACACTCCCACTTTAACTCCTATCTCCACATCTACCCCAACATCTATTCCAACTCAAACTCAAACACCAACTATAACACTTACAGCAACATCTGTTCCCACTCAAACCCCCACACCAACTATAACACCCCTACGCAAATCCCCAAATTTGATTTATCGATTGATTTGCCTCGACAAGACCATCACTATTTAAAATAACAATGTCACCGTTTGATAGTTGACTATCCAAGCCCTAGGGCTGTTCAATGCTAAAACAAAGAACATGGCTTGGGATATTTATGGAGCGAAAAATCAAGCTTTTTCATGTCAAAGCAAGCTTTGACGCTCCAATTTGTCTTGTCAAAAAATAGCATTGAACAGACCTGGGGATGCGATGGTTTTGTGGGATACTATGAGAAATCACAAATCTCGCCGATTAAACTGTATTAACGCTCCGCTCAATAATACCACCACATAAATAACGGCATAGATTATCATTGCCGAACTTGGTTTGCTAAATGCCGTAAAGGGACCAGCGGTAAGCATATCAACAATCGGCGGCATCATGTAATCTGATACCATTCGCCACAATGCTTCGCTAGGCATGAGCAAACTAGCGATAATCCCAATTTGGACAGCGGTCTCACTTTCCATAGCGGCTCCTATCTGTTCTACCCAACCGCCGATAAATGCTATGCCATATAACATAAAGACCATGACTCCATTTCCAAGCGTGGGGAAAAATGTCCCTCCAAAAATAGACAAGCTCAAAACTACCAGCCCTTCCAAAATCAGTAACGATATTCCTAGCATGACGTTTGGAGGAGTATAGCCGCTTGAAAAATAAACAATACTGATTAGCCCGCCCGCCATGAACAGCACATACAAAGTCAACATGGTAGCATAACCAAGCCATTTGCCTAAAACAATTTCCATGCGGTGAATGGGTTTAGTTGCCAGCGATTGAATGGTATGCGAGTCGATTTCGCCTGCGATAGTTGCCACGCTGGTTAAAGCAGTCATCATGACCACTAAAAAATTAACGGCAAATAATCCCGCAATTAGCAATACGCCGCTGATTTCGTTGATTAAAAGTATTAATGATGTCCTTGATTGTCCTGGACGATAACTTGCATGTACTTCATCTAAAACAAAATAAAAGCCGACAGTAAATAATATCAGGAAAGCTAGGCCTAAGCCAAATGCCAACCAAAATAATTTTTTACGCCATGCTTCTCGAATGGTTAATTGTGCAATTGTCAACATTGTTAATCTCCATGCAGGTCAGACATCCTGCCTGTCATACGAGGTTACGTTCTATCCTCTCCGTCTGTGCTGATGATACTTACAAAAATTTCCTCTAACGACTGGTGACGTGGGGTCAATTCATACAACTTTGCCCCATGCTCATGCACCATTTGAGCCACATGAGCCACTTGGTCATCGTCCTTAACGGTTAATAATATTTTTGTGCCATTGAGTTGAACATGACTATCCAAACTCTTGAGGGCTTCATGCAAGTTTTGGGAAATGGCATCAACCCGCAATGATAATGCCATTGTTTGGCTAAGTAATTTTTCCATTGTGTTCGTATGTATAACCACTCCTTTTTTAATGAAGGCGACGCGGTCGCATGTAACGGATACTTCACTTAGCAAGTGCGAATTGAGAAAAACAGTTGTCCCTTCCGCTTTGAGATTAGAAATAATATCTCGTACCAAACGAGTTCCTAGTGGGTCAAGACCCGAAGTCGGCTCGTCTAAAAATATAATTTCAGGTTTATTGAGCATAGCCTGAGCTAAGCCGACCCGTTGCAACATGCCTTTAGAAAAGTTGCCGAGTGATGTATGTGTGGCATCTGCCAAATTGACCTGTTCTAACAATTCGGGAATACGTTTGTGGAGTTGCTGTTTTGATAAGCCGTATAACTTACCATGCACATGCAAAAATTCGTGTGCTGTCAGCCATTCATGGAATCGGAAATGTTCGGGCAGGAAACCGATTTTTGCTCGATTGCGGTAATTACGTGGTGATTCGTCTAGGATTTTAACCTCGCCATGCGTCGGTCTGACCAATCCCACCAACATTTTTAGAGTAGTTGATTTGCCTGCTCCATTCGGTCCCAGAAAGCCAAAAACCTCACCGCATGGTACTTGCAAGGTCAGGTCATCTACAGCAACTTTTAAGCCATATTCTTTTCGTAAGTGATGTGTTTCAATGGCTAGTTTATTCATAATTTTGGAAAATGAAAGTTGGGAGTGCGAAATCTTTTTCGCTCTTCCGCAAAAGATTACAGACTCCCAACTCGTAATTACTCACTCCCCCTTTTGGGTGAACGGTTACCCTAACTCCTAGTCCACCGACTCCGCTAAAGAAATCAATGTTTCAGTATCATACTTTCCAACAAGCATGTAAGTCATTTCACCTGTTGCCCAAATGATAGTGACATGGTCGTTGTCCGACATTGTCATGACTACTCCTGAATTACCACTGATACTAATTTCTGTGGCATCAATATCTTCACCAATGGGAATGGGCAAAATCATGGTATTTTCCCAATCAATAGTACTTCCCAAAGCAATAGCCTCTATTTTTGGCATGCCTAACAATTGCAATCCCGCTACACCGACAGTAGCTAAATCTAAGTCATCAGGATATTCAAGGTGTGGTGTGGGCATTTGCACGAACATCAGTTGAGGTGCCTCATGATTTGAGTGAGCGGGTCGTTTACCGCGTTGTTTGCTACGAGGACGTTCACCTTGCATTGAGTTCAAATCGTCCAAATCAGTTCCCCACATTTGTCCCAGCATGGTCGGCTTGTTAATGACAATTGGTGTATCATCTAACGAAGCTGGCAACTCAATCTCAATTTTAGCCGATTGGAAAACGGATTGCAATAGTTCACGGTCAAGCATCAAACTAACAATTGATTCTCCATCCACCATTGCCTTAAACTCATCGCCAACATCGGCAGGTAATTCGGGGATGGATGACACTTCATTTTCAATAACTGTCCTGCCATTGCCCGTACGGGAGCAAAGCTAAACAAAATACCGACTACTGCCACGATTGCAAACGCTGCCAACCATGGCTGATACTGTTTGATAAAACGATTATTCATAAAGAACATTATCCTTTCTTGAATGTGTGTTAAAAAATAAATAAATTGTTCAACGGAACGAAAAACCGAAGCATCTAGCATAAATTGTAACTCGTCAATGATTGACATGTTAGGCTGGCTCAATTGATGTTGAAACCGATTCCAGCCTGCATGGGAAGAGCCCCGCACTGTATTAGGTATAGCTAGGCAATCTAATGCCATGTTTACCGTTTCCGAGTCATAGTTTAGCAAATCAAGTAATGATTGTGCTTCGACTGACTCGGCTAATAATTGTCGGACTGTCACCATGTCTTGTGGTGATAGTTCTTCATCTAAATAGGCTCGTAATATTGTTTCATCTAAGTGCATTATCCATCCTCATGGCTTTTTTTGGCTTTGACCGTCCTCATATCGCTGTCGAAACTTTCGTTCTGCCCGTGTCAATAACGAACCAATCGAACTTGGAGCGACATTCAGCACTGTTGCCAGTTCCTTGTATGACAAGCCCGCATGCCGTAATAGCAATAATTTTGCATCACGTGGTTTCATGCCAGCTAAGATTTGACGTACTTTGTTTTGTTCGTCATGGTTTTGGGCAATATCGGCTGGGTCAGGTATGGCATGATTAAGAGAGAAGATTGACAAAAACTTATCATGCCATGCCTGTCGCCGTTTTCGACTGCGAATGGCATTATAACCCGTATTCATAGCCACTCGATATAACCAACCTACGATATTGCTGGTATCCCTGTCAATCTGTAATCGTTGCGGAGACATGTACAATTTGATAAAGATATGTTGCGTCATGTCTTCCGCATCGTCATGGTCGCCGAGTAATCTGTATAATATTGTGTAAATCCGTCGGTAATGGCGATGAAAAAAAGCCTCATAAGCTATTTCATCTCCAGCTTGGACTTGACGTAATAACATTGCATCGCTTGTCGCTTCGGTTATCATTATTTATATAACACCGCTCAAGATAAGAATAAGACAAAAAATTTACGGAGTGCAAAAAATAGTAATTAATCATTGCATTTCAAACACAAACTTTCTGCACCTATCGCCGCATGACAATGATTGCCCTCATTATGTACCCAATCAAATCCTGCACAATGAGCTAAGGCACATAAACACGAATAGTTATTTCGGTCATTTGGCCATAAAGTTAAATCAATAGCACGCCCCTCAAAATGCAACGAGGCTCGACTATCCAAATCAGGTTGCTCAAGATTATGTTCCAAACGAGAATCATACGCTTCTGTGACACGTAATGTCATTTCACCATCCCATTCATCTTTTACAAATTCGTTGATACGACTCACAGGGAGAAGCATGGCTGGGTGCATTAAATTATCCTCTTGGTTGTATGGTGGAATTTCCTCTCCCTTAAAAATAATGGTCGAGTCAAAATTACCTACCAACATAAAATAAGCACATGAGTCTGGTTCAATACGACATACCATCCTACCTGCCGCCGACCTTTGCGTTTCTGTATAACTACCTCGAGCTGAAACATGCTGGTTAGTATCCAAGTGCATGATTGGACATGATGCCGACAATTTATTTGGTGTAGGGGTAGGGGTTTTATCGCCGAATACCGCCGTTAGCGTCGCGTAAAATATAGCTGCCTTAATACTGGTTGGCGTTAACGTAGATGTTGAGGAAGGTAATTTAGATTTAGATGGAGGTGGAGCCTCACAACCACTTAATATTATTCCAACAAGAAATATGATAAACAGGTAATGAAATCTATCTTGGGATGTAGAGAATGAGTTTGATTTTGAGATAGAGTGCATTCCACGAACTTCAGGGAATTTGATATAGCTACAATTTCCTAACGATTTCTCGCTCAACTTTAATAATATCACTTTCATTTTTGAGCAAAACGCTCAAAGTATTTTCAACAGTTTCAGGGTCTAACTTGGAAGCATTTAATTTGAGTAATGCTCTTGTCCAATCAATTGTTTCACCAACAGAAGGATGTTTTTTCAAATCCAACTTACGAATATGATGTACCAATTCAACAGCTTCTTTTGCCAATTGTTGGGTTAGTTCAGGCACTTTGTTATTAACAATTTGTAATTCCTGTTCCAATGATGGATATGTTATAAAGAGAAATTCGACATCAGCTCGGTCAATTTCATCAATTAAGAGGACAGCTGGTTTGATAGAGGTAAGAGCTTGTAAAAGTGGGCGCGGCAACAAAAAATGCCTTGAGAAAAATACGGATTCTTCTGCGATGATGCGTTGTGCCGCTTCTTCAAGTGATGTTACTTCGCCAACAACTTTTTTCAGTTGGTCACGCAATAATTGTGTATAAAGCATTTGCTTGGCATATTCCCACTCATACAAAGCCCTACTCTCATCTAATCCTTCATAACATTGCAGTCGAATCAATTGTCGCCCGGTCACTCCCGCCCAAACTTTGCCCAATTCTGTTTTGCCCACACCTGCTGGACCTTCACACAAAATTGGCTTACCCAATTCTTCTGCCAAGTAGACTACGGTAGCAATGCGTTCAGAAGCGACATACTGCCGCTTAGCTAGTTTTGTTTTAATTTTTTCGGTGATTTTTGTCATGATTTAACGACATAATAGGTGTAATTATCTATAATCTTCCATCAAAATTATTGCCCTTCTTTTTCCTCCTTGGTTTTTTGGGCATGCCAACTTAGAGAAATTTTTAACTGGGCATCTGTACTTTCAGCTTTAGCTAACATCGCTCCTGATTCACTGTCAAACTTGATAGCGAAGTCAATCTTAGCCACATTGGGTCTTTCTTTTAACGAGTCTAATGTTTCTAAAACCGAATTAGCTGTCATGCGAATGATGTTTAAACCATGATTAAAACTGTTATTTACAGACTGTTTATCAACTTCATTTTTTGTAGATATGAAGCCAACATCAGTTTTTAATTTTCTGACTTCAATAATTATTTTACCTTCATCTCCAATAGTGGATTCAATATAATCTGACATAATTATCCTTAATTATCCTTTCTAAACACAAAATTTGTACCTGAAACCCATTATACCACACAACGCCCTATTTCCAAAATCACAACAAGGCAAGGTATATTTGCAATTTACAACATGGGGAGTAAATTTAGTCAAAAGACTGTTTGGAATGTAGGGCTGTTCAAAACTTGTTTTGACATGAAAAAGCAAGTTGTTTCGCTCCATTATGCGACCATGTGATTGAAAATCATGTCGAAAAATATCCCAAGCCATGTTTTTTGTTTTAGCATTAAACAACCCTACACTCCTCCTACTCCCAATAAAAGGTTAATGTTTCACTTGAAGGACTAATTTGAACACCTTCATTATTTTCTACATGTACATGCCAATGATACGCTCGTCCAGTTGATTGGTCAGCTTTACCGTAATAATCTCGAGGAACTATCCAGGCGGGTTCCTTCACATTGGCACCACCAAAAGAAGTTTCACCATTTTCCATCCAACTCAATCGAACCGCATACCATTCATCAGAAGCAAGTGCACCTTCGACATGCCATTCCAAATTAATGATTTCCTCCGTTGCATAATGAGGACTATCACGCTTAGTCAATACAGGTTTTTCAAAACGTAGAGCGGGCGTGGGAATTACTGTCGGAGTTGAGGTTGGAAAAGGTGTCGGTGTAAATGTCGGTGGCGGTGTGAAAGTGGGCAACAATGCGATTTTTGTTGGTGTCGGAATATCGGTTGGAATATTGGTCGGGATATCGGTTGGAATATTGGTCGGGATATTGGTCGGGATATAACGTAGAAGTGTGTGTTAACGTCGGGGTAGGTGTTTCAGTGGCAGGGTCAACCATAGATACAACCTGTTTGGATGTGTGTTCAATTTGTTCTACAGTTTGTTCTATGTTTGGGATATAACTTTGATAGGCGAAAAAGCCAATTCCTGCCAAAATAATAATCATTCCCCATGTCAAATAGGGGAAAGATACCGATTCTAAATTTGAGCCACAATTCGGACAAACATGGAATATATCACGTGTCTTATGACCACATTTTTTACATCGAATAAAACGTACTGAGCTTACTTTAGCCATGTGTTTACTCCTGATTAGTACTAAGAGGGACAAAACTCGCTTTTTCCCTCCAAGCAGGATACTATCCTCCAATTCCAAACATGTTAGACCAATCGGGTACATCAATTGGATTACTGACATCATAAATAGTAATTACTACCATTAAAACCATCAAAAATGCTAAACCGATTAAATGAACCGCTCCTTCTTTTTCAGGCGAAATACGTCTGCCACGAATTGCCTCAATGATGATAAACATTATCCGTCCACCATCTAAAGCAGGGATGGGCAACAAATTTGTGACAGCTAAAGCAGCACTGATTAATGCCGTTACAAGCAAAATAGGATAAAGTACACCTTGTGCAACCGTTTCACCTATAGCAGAGCCAGCAATATCATAAATGCCAACAGGTCCAACCGGTCGAGCATCTTCAGCAGAAATCGTCTTTCGCATTATGGCAACGGGGATTAAAAAAGGGCTAATTGCTATATTGACCGTTGCTGATGTTGCCTTAACAAAAGCCTCACCAATAGAATACTTTGTTATTCGTTGCCCGATGGGTCGAGTTTGAATAGCAATTCCCATCGCCCCCTCACCTGGTGGTGAATTCACACGCGGGACAAGACTTATTTGCAATTCTGATTCATTCCGCAGAATTTTTAAAGTTATCTCTTGTCCTCGCTTGGTTTGGGTATAATTTGCCACATCGGAAGTTGTTTCTACCACCACATCATCAACTTGAAAAATAATGTCATTAATTTGAATACCAACCTGTTCAGCTGGTGAATTAGGAGCAATATCAGCTATGAATGTTTCACCAATTGGTTCAGGTGAACCTGTCATGAACATAATAGTAAAGATAACCACAGCGGCTATCAGATTCATGACCGAGCCGGCTGACAACACAATAAGACGGGCTGTCTTACTTTTGCTGGCAAAACTACCTGGTGCAGTTGGGTCTTCCTCACCTAGCATTTTAACATAACCGCCAAACGGAATCCAATTTAGAACATACTCTGTCGGCTTTTCCAAATAAGTTACCCGAGTTGATGACTTGGTACCATCGCTCTCATCAGGGTCTACAATTTCAATATGTGTTACTTCATCTTGACCATCGGCACGGGGTTCAGTCTGAACATAAACATCAGAACCAATTTCCAAATCTTTTGGCACATCCGTTTTGCGACCAATGATATATTTCTGTTCATCTAATCCTAACTTTCCTTCGTCTTGCCATAACTTAACGGCTCGGGGTGGAAACCCAATGGCAAACTCCTCTACTACAATCCCTACTTTTTTAGCAGTGATAAAATGCCCCAATTCATGGACAAATACTAGAAAACTTAACATTATGACAAATGCAATGATTGTTATCATGTAAATTACCTCTAAGATATAAAAAGGCTAAAAATATTTCTACCTGCATGAGAATTATACCGATGCAAAAATAAAATGCAAACATGAGGTG
>NBMH01000130.1 GCA_002084875.1 Anaerolineaceae bacterium 4572_78
GACCATTACCTTTCTTGTTTGACCATTACCTTTCTTGTTTGACCATTACCTCTAATCACTTTTAAACATAAAAGGGTAAGTTCAAGGCTGGTTAGTCTTGAGCATGCCCTTTCACGAGTAATTTAAGTTAATTTGAGTCTCAAACTTATAGTTTGAGACTCCTGATTAAAATGAGATGCTGTCGGGGTTTACTAATGTGTGGGAGTGAATAATTACTGTTTTGTTATATCAAACAGAATGTGACACTGGTAAAAGGATAGTAAATTGTGTGCCTTTTCCTTCTTGGCTACTGACTTGAATATCGCCATCATGAGCTTCTACCAGTACTTTTACAATTTGTAATCCAACCCCTAAGCCTGGATAGGGCTTATTAGATTGTAGTTCAGTCTTAGCCTTATCGCTAAATAAATTAGCGAGTTCTTTTTTTGACATTCCTTTTCCTGTGTCAGCAATTCGTATAAATACAGTTTGCTCTTTTCGCCCCAAAGCAACTAGGATTATTCCCTTTACTGGTGTAATTTGCACCGCATTTGAAAGTAAGTTAGCAATAACTATGTATATTTTTTTATGGTCTCCTTCAATATTTACTTGGTCATTTCCCTCCACAAATTGAGCTTTAATTTTAAGAAGTTTTGCACTAATTAGCGGTTGAAACTCGTTCAAAATAGATGTAATCATTTCTCGCATGGAGAAAAATCCCATATTCAATGTGGGTTCTTTTTCTGTAATATAACGTACATTAAGTGAATCATCAATCAGGCTTCTTAGGCGATTAGCATTGTCAAGCATGACATGTAGTTGTTGAGGTTTTGTTTTGTTACGTAATGCCGTTTTACAACCCAATATTATTTTTAATGATGTATTTAATTCATAGACAGCCGCATCTAAGAAATTGTCTTTCAAGCGATTGAGTTCAAGAAGGTGGTGGTATTTTTGCTCTACATGGTTTAATTGTTGGACATGTTCAATCGCAATGGCTGCTTGGGAAGCAATAGTTGAGGCAATTAAAATATCCCCTTGCACAAAACCTATTTTGCTTGTTTTGTTGAACAATTCCAAAATACCAATCGCTCTATCACCAACTTTCAATGGTACACTTAAAATAGAACGGACTTCAAAATCACCCAACTTATCAGCATAACCAAGTCTTTCACCACCATCATCAACGTCCCGATTTAAAATTGGGGTACCTCTATCAAATACCCAACCAGCTATACTTTCTGTAAATGGTACAGAGCATCCTATCAAATTTTCATTATCTGAAAAAGTACTAGCTACAATTGTAAGCATGCCTGATTCTTCATCATAAAGCAAAATACAACAGGCTTCCGTTTGAGTTAATTCTACTGTAGTTTTCTTGATAGATTTTAACAACGGTTCAATTTCTTCAATTGTACTCATCGCATGTGTTGCTTTGATGAGACGGTTAAATCGTTCCATGTGGCGTATTGATTCATCCGTATCTCCTTGATTATCTGATTGGTCAACTGATTCTTCTGAATCGTCAAGATATTTTAGCACAAATCACCTCACTTGTTCCGAAAGTGCGATTTTCGGACTCCTTACATAACTTGACCATTTGTCAAGTGTAATAAAAATTCTTGATTGCCTGCCGAACCTGTAATTGGGGATGGAATAATATCATGTACATTCCAATTATGTTCAACTGCCCAAGTTGTCATGTTAGTCAGTACCATTTTGTGAACCTGACTATCTCGGATAACGCCACCCTTACCTACATACTTTTTTTCAGCTTCGAATTGTGGCTTAACCAATGTAATAACATCCCCATGAGTAGTCAGCCATTTTCGTAGCACAGGTAAAACTAATTTCAGTGAAATAAAAGAAACATCAACAACCACTAGAGAGATTTTTTCAGGCAATGCTGATACCTTACGAACATTAGTACGTTCCATGACCACAATGCGTGGGTCTTGACGCAATTTCCATGCTAAATCACCGTAACCGACATCTATGGCATACACTCGCTTTGCACCGTTTTGCAATAGCACATCGGTGAATCCTCCCGTACATGCACCCACATCAGCACATATTTTATCTTTAGGAAAAACACCAAAATGACTCAAGCCAGCCTCTAACTTGTAGCCTCCTCGACTGACAAATTTTTTCTCTGTTTTAATAGAGATGGCTACTTTCTCATCAACCCGCATCCCTGCGAAATAAATCACTTGTTGATTAACCCGCACTTTTCGAGCCAAGATTAAAGCTGTAGCTTTATCTAATGTATTCACCAAACCTTGTTCTACCATTAAAGTATCTACACGTTTTTTGGTCATTTAACTGTAATGTAGCACAGACATCTTGTCCGTATAATAAGCATTCATTAAAGTATACCCTGTGTTATGCTTAAGGTCAAATTATTATTCAATTTATCAGACGTGCAATCATGTTACACTATGTTTGCAGTCTTAGCTGAAGTGCATGGATATCAGTAGTGTGAGTTGAAAAGGTAAAATTGACAAAAGTCTAAAGCAGTGCTAAAGCAGAAGTCATCACCATAAAGCAAGGAGTGGATGACTGATGAGAATACCAATAGAATGTCGCTACTGACAGTAAGGAAGAGAAGTAATCACTAAATCTATTGAATGACTAGGAAATATTTTGAGAATATCTAAACTATCTCCTGTAATAACTTGGTTTCTTGGTAATTTGTACATCATCTAACTCCAAATAATTAGCATACCGAAAACATAAATTTTTCTAACGCCATGTCCGAATCATCGTTAAACACATGAAAAATCTAATCAAACAATGAAGCTTGAATCGTGCATGCATTAAGATGTTTTTCTGCTAATTCTACATAAGTTGATTCAACTGTCATTGCTTTGACAGCTAAAACCAAGCATGCCTAAATAGACCAGCTAGATTTGCAAGGCTTAGACCTGTAACAAGGCAACCAACTGAAAAAGGCTCATGCACTGTTATGCATGAGCCTTTTATTGTATTTGCAAATGGAGAAAAGGGCAAATTTTAATTATTTTCTGTAATCATAGCCAACTCTGCTCGTTTGTAATCAAGCGACTCCACGCGGTCACGTTCAGCCGATGGCGATTCTTGTCGTACACGGTCGCGCAACAAAGCATCATGGGGTAAAGTTTCACGCAAGTCATTGAACATTTCGGCAATGCACGCCAACAGGGTATCTTCGACATAAATCATTTCATACTGATAAATATTTAACAGGGCATTAACCGAATAATCAATCACGGCTGGTTGATAATGAGTCCTAACGGCAATTAAGAAATCCTCAAAGGATTCAGTTGTAACTTCTCGTTGACGAGGGACATTTTCTAAGGCTTGAATCAAGGGATTTTGATTAATCTTTCGCCCGTCTTCCAATTGTTCAGGGAGAATGAAGCCAACTTGTGGCTCAAGCATGTAAATTAATGCCAATCGTTCTGATACTTTGCTCAAACTTTCTTTCATGTCATCGGTGACATTCTCCAAACTAGAAACGGCGGCTGTTGCTAAAGGATGGTCATAGCCTATGGTGGCAATGTAACGAGGAGTATTGCTTCGGTCAAATGCCTCACGATAATGATGTGTCACAATTTCGCCCAAATGCTGCACCCGAATAGCCAATTGTCGCCATAAAAGCAATTCTACTTCACCTAAAAAAACTTCATACATGGTCTTGCCATATTTTCTAGCACGAGGACGATAGCGGTCAGCGATAAAAAGCCGTTTCCATAAGCGTGGCAATTCGTCACGCAAACGCATGTCAATGCTATCACATAATCGCATGCCTTCATTTCGTAAGTCAGTTCGTACATTTTCTAAGTTTTCTAATTGTCGTAAACGAAAATCTACAATGGCATCACTTAAGTTGTCTTGTCGTTCCTTCAATAAACGACCATCTTCATTTTTGACATAATTAATCCCTTGCCCTCCAGTTAGCAATTTGATTTCACTGTTATATGTTTCATCAAGGGTAGTTACAATGCGGTCAAGTGCCTGCTTGCCTTCACGTAATTGTCCTTCGATTCGATATGAGCGGGCAAACTCGGTTAGGGAAGCGGTCAACATGGGAAACTTACTGGCACGAAGCATGCCTTCATGGTCATCTTCATCCATTTGAAATTTGACAGCTTTGGCATGATAAGTGTTAGAGTCCTCAATTGGATTGCCTTGCAGAGCATTTTGAGCATTAAATGCCACCCATGCTGAAGTCATAAAGTATGGGTTTTCACCGCCACGATGGGCAAATCGAGTAACATAGCCTGGAGCAAGTAAATCCATCAATTCTCGCATGTCACGGGGCAAATTTTCCAATGTGCGATGGTCATCGCGGGTGATGTCATCCACTGCATTGAGAACTAGGAAAATGCGTTCCGCCGCGTCAATTGCTCCATCCAAGCTGATGTATTTTCGTATGCGATTTAGGAGATAACTGTCCCCGCGATTTAGGATGCGTGGCGGTCTTAAAATAAAGACAACTGCATCTGCTTCTTTAATGCCTTCGCTAATGATGATGTCATGCAAGGGCGAACCATCCAAGCCAGGCAAATCCACTAAGCAGGCATTATGTGGCAGTTGCAACGTTTTCAGGGAATGGTCTTTCAAAGGTCGAATATGATATGACACTGAACGAACTAAGCCAATACACCGACTGTGACCAATATTAAGAACACTGTTTTCATCGGTCAGATGCATCAATTCTTCGACATGACGGGGATTGTTTAATTTGTATTCGGTTAAAAGGGTGCTAGGATTGGTGGTTAAATATTGGTTAATGATATCTATCAATGAATCCTTTAAGCCTTCAAATTCTTGTTGCGTTTGTTCCCCTAGTTTATCGCCTGGTTCAGCTTTTTCGAGTTGATAGGAAAATTCGCGGCTTAGGGTGTTAGGCAGAGTCAGGTCAATATCGTAACGTTGCAAAAATTCGGCGACCAAATCGAGGATATTTGTCTCATCACGATATGTGACGATTGCCTTTTCATCTTCACCTTGAGGTATGTCAAGGAAAATTTCGAGGGCGGCACCAGTGGCAGGTTTTCCAACATCTTTAACCAAAACGAGTTTTCGACCTAGCAAGGCATTGATTAGGGTGCTTTTGCCTACACCCGTTGTGCCGATGATAGCAATTCGGTAAGGGCGTTTGTAATCAAGTGCTTTTTCAGCTCTAGCCAAGATATATTCAAAACCTGCTTTGTCTTCGGTATGTTTATCTAAAAACTTGTTCACATCCGACAAACGATTCAGTAAGTTTGCATAACGGCTGATTTGAGAGTCATCCGCATCGGGTAAGAAACGTCTAATTTTATCCATCAATGCAATTGGTTGATTGTATTGATTCGTTTTTTTGTCTGTTTGTTCTATTTTAGGATGGATTTTTGTAAGTGTTGCAGCCATGATTTTCCTTTCTTAATTTAGCAAGGAGTACAACATAAGCCGTACTCCTTTGCGGTAAGTTGAGCATTATCATCACACATATGTACCACAAACTTCTAGCTTGTTATACATCCTACGCAGGAAACATAAGCAACAAATATAGTTTTATCTGTGTGAATAATTCTGCCCATAATGCAGGGAAATTATTTAATGTGCTTTACGTTATTTGTGGGGTAAAGGTTGCAATTTCATCCAGCAATTCATGTTTTGGCATGACTAACAGAATACAGCAAACTTAAAAGTACCATAGTCAAGATTACTGGAGCGATAAAGTTTGTAATTATTCACTCCCCCTCTTGTTAGTAGACCCCAACCCTCCAGTAATTGCTGAATTACATCTTTATTTTATTTTATACCACAGTGCTTGATTTATTTAGAAATCTCTGGCATGATTTAAGTACCTATACTAAAAACGGGCACAAAGTAACATTTTCATGAAGATATCTTACTGGAGCGTCAAAGCTTGCTTTGACAGTCAAGACAAGAAAGGTTTTTGAAAACCTTGCTTGTCTAACCATAATCCCGTAAAACCTTGTCTGACACAATGCTTTCATAGGTTCTTTTGTTGATTACTTAACATTTTCATGGAGATATTGCTAGAGCATCCAAAAAGTTTGTGGTTTGATGATATTATTACGGTTCATCTGGCAAAATTACCTTTTGTCATGGGTTTAGATGGTTTGCTTGGGCAAGGTATTCAATTAACTCCATTTTATCATTTGGTGGTGAAAACATGGCTATTAATCGGAGATAATCAAACGGAATGGTTCCTACGTTTTCCTGGAGTGTGTTTTAGCTTGGTTAGCCTACCGCTCATGTATAAATTGGGCAAGTTATATGTGGGACATACTACGGGCTTAGTTGCTATGGCACTCATTGCTATCAACCCATATCAAATATGGTATGCCCATGAAGTCAAAATCTATAGTGCATTGGTTGTTGCTTCTATCGGGGCAATGTATGCTTTTGGAATTTACCTGAAAAGACATGATAAATCATCGGCAAATTATTCAAATCGGCATCGGCTGGGTGCCGACTCCACATGTGATTGAGCCGTTTTTAACATTTTGGAATTTCACAATCGGCTATCGTGAGGAATGGACACTGTTTCATATCATGGCTCTGTGTTTGGTAATTATCGTTTTTATTTTGGGATTGCTGGAGGTAAGAAAAATTCATGCTTGGGGGCGGCTTATTTTGCTGTGGGTATTTTTGCCGATTATCATGGTTTGGTTATTTTCACAGGGGAAAATGTCATTTTATGTTGACCGTTATTTTTTGGTTATTACCCCCGCTATCATTCTCATTTTAGCCACGGGTGTTATCGGACAGAAATCTAATTTCTCAAAAGAACTTTGTTTCTCAAATGTGATGTTAGGAATGATGGTATTGATGGCTACGGGTTATGGACTGTTTCATACAAAATTTAATGAAAAATATTTCACTCGTGACGATTGGCGGTCAATGGCAAATATCATTCGTCATGAGGCTCAGGAAGAAGATGTATTAGTCTCATGCACTGATGGCTGGCGTTTAGCCTTAGATTATTATGGTGTTGGTGCGACTTTTGATGCCGATAAAGCGTATTTTAATTATCCGAAAAACACAGATTTCAACAATGTGGTTCCGAATTATAAACATATCTGGATACCGACAAATAATGTACGATTGCCGCAACATCATTTGGGTTATTCCTATAATTTCCCATTAGCCGTTGATATACTTCCCACTGAAGTGCAGACATGGTTTAGTCAGCATAAACCCGATGTGTTTTCTGTAGCGGGGATTACTACTTACAGATATAATTTGGATGACGATGTAACCGATTTTAATATTTTGATTGATTGGCACTGTAGTCAGCCCAAACCTTAGTCATGAACAGCAATTCCCGATATAGCAATTACTGGATGGTCAAAGCTTGCTTTGACATGATAAAACAAACCTTTCTTGTTTTAACCATTACCTTTCCATAAGGATGTGGCGACTATCGAATCTATATTTTGTCTTAAAATCAATTTTGCTACTTAAAATCAATTTTTGAGACACAATTAATTGCGTCTCTACTAGGCGAAACGAAAACCAAGTTTCGTTTAGCTACAGTTCTAATTGCTAATTCATAATCAACAATTAGAAACCTACCGTCGGAGCGACGGGAAGGTTGAAACGCCTGTGGAGATGGTAAGGTTCATGCCTTCGGGCAGGTGGCCGTCTTGGAAGCAGGAAACCCAACCTCTTTAGAGTTGGGTAGCTCACAAAATAAGTAGTTTTGTTCTAAAATGTGAAAGAAGACTATTTTTGTAATCCCGTCAACTACCTGTTGCTACAAGCAAGTAGGTTTTATGGGTTGTTTTCATAACAACATATCGAATTTAGACATTTGTCTGTATTTTTAATGAAAGGAAAAAACAATGCAATTAGATGAATTTGTAATGCGTTCTGGAATGTTGCTTGGCGAAATGACTAAAACGTCTGATAAAATTGTGGCTAAACTCAAACCCGAAGAGGTCAGAGGTCTTGTGGCTACATTAGACGCAATTTTGGATATTACAGGCGATGCAGATGTAAACGCCATTTTTGAAAAAGGTAAGTGCTTACCAAATGCCGCAATAGAATAAATAGATCTCTTGAAGCGGCGGGTTAAAAAGGATAATTGCGGTACGTTTAGCAATCGTATATAAATCGTATAGTTAAGATTCACTTGAATGTTATATATTTAGGTGATAGTAGTGTATCGACAGATGAGTGTGATGTTTGTTGCACTCATTTGTCGGCGTGCCGTTGCTATTCATGTTTATAGGCAAAACAAAACATTGTCGTTTTGGTTTGTGATTTTTTGCGTTTAAAATATTATCAATAGTGATTATCAACAACTTGGAGTCATAAAGCTAGTTTTGTGATTCCAAGTTGTTTATGAGTAATCACAAAGCGGGTGCGGTTCCATGAATGAAGTAAGCAATACCTTAGAAATGCTTCGTACTAAAACAGACAAGGTAGGTGGTTTATTAGCAGGATTGGGGTTTGGACGACGTATTTTAGTACCACCCGACGAAATCCATGTTGTAGTTGGTGATGGACGACATACATCTGCTATTTCAAAAGGACGGATTGTTTATGGACAATCGGCTGGACAACCATCGTCGTATTGGTTAAATTCCCTTACTCAAGTCACAAAATTGAAGACGATTAGTTTTACTGTTCCAATTCAAGGGTTAGACAATGGAGGAGTGGAAGCCCTAGATAGTAGTCGAGTCAGTTTTTCTTTGTGGGCTCATGCTGTGGCGAAACTCAATCCTGAAAAAGCTGAAGTGGGTGCCCAACGTGTAGGTTTGGATATCACAAGTTTAATCAACACAATTACAAAAGTTGGTGCAGCTGAGCTTGTTTCGGCAGCGGCAAAGATGACCCTTGATAAAATTGTCGCTGACCGTCAAAAATTAACTGATGCTGCTTTCGGACAGGTTAATGAAGCCTTATCCGAGTTGGGCTATGATTTGGCATTACTGACAATTACCAAGCTATCAGGTGAAGCCTATTATCGTTTCATCAAACAAGCAGAAGCAAACGTTTTTAAGGATACAAGTATCAAAACAAACGAAGCTCAAATTGCTGAGATGAAGGATAGTGAAGCTCGTAAACGACTTGAGGCTGAAATTGAGGCTGAAACGGAAAAGAAGTTAGCGGTTGAAAAAGCACAGGCTCAAGAAAAAGTAGAGTCTGTAAAATTAGAGCAACAAGAAAAATTAGATGTTCGACGACATGAAGTTAGATTGAAGGAAGCTGAAAGAAAATTAAAAGCCGCTCAAGTTGCCCATGAAGCGGAATTAGAAGAGGCTAAACTTGCTCAACAACTTGCTCGGACAAAGGCTGAACAAAATGCAGACTTGGCTCATTTGCAAGCTGAACGGCAAGCTCAATTACGGGCTGAAGAACAAAAACGTCAAGCAGAAATTCATCTGGCAAAATCAAAGGATGAATCTGAACGACTAGCTTTTGAACAAACTCGACAAATGGAACGTGATGCCGAACGCACTTCTGCCGAAGCAAAACGATTACGTGCCGAAGAATTTGCTACTGCCGAACGGGCAAAGGAAATTACTCTGCTCGAATCTAATCAGTTGGCTCAGGCAATGAAAGTTGAATCCGAAGCTCAAGCTGAATCATTACGGATTAAAACGGATTCTGAAACGCAAACCCAACGTGTTAAAATCCAAACCGAAAATGACATGCTGCAAATTAAAGCTGAAGCAGAAGCAAATGCCTTACGCATTAAAGCTGAAACTGAAGCGGATGCTATTGAGAAACAAGCTCGTGCAGCCAAGATTCGAGCAGAAGCTACTCGTGCTGAAACTGCCGCTCCTGGTCTTGCTCAAGCAGAAATTGAGGAAGCTCAATTAAAAGTAGCCGAACAGCGTGTTACTGTTACTCGTGCCGAAGGGTTAGCAGAATCTGTCGTTGCCAAAGCAAAAGCTAACGTTGAAGTTGAAATTAGCGAGGCAAAGGCAAAAGTAGAAATAGAACGGGCAAGGCAATTAAAGAATGTTGAAATCGAGGCTAAGCGTGAATTGGTAGAATTGTACCAAAAATCGCCTGTCATGGTCGAATTGGAAAAACTACGCATGCAGTTGGAGCAGCAAGAGCGTTTAACCACCATAGAAATGGATGCCCATATCAAAGCTTTCCAAGCTATTGCCCCAAGTTTGGATGTGAATCTATACGGCAACAGTGGACAAGCAAGCCAAATTATCAATGAATTGATGGTCTTGGCAAAAGGTGTTCGTCACTTAGGGGAGGAAGTGCCAGCTATAGGACGACTCGTTAATGAAGATAGTATTATTTGGCTAGGGACTCAATTACGACAATTTGCTCCCTATTTACAGCAAGCATTAGCCGATGTCAACCCACGTGTCATGTCAACATTAAGGATGACAGATTTATTAGAGCGGTTAGCAAGTGTAGTATCAGGGCAGGAAAACTTGGTGAATGCTCTCAATAGTTTACGGAAAGATACTAACTTCCGCATGATAGGAGACATGCCCGTGAAACCGTTGCTTGATATGCTTGATTTTCACTCTTCGGATGATTCAGCAGAAGATGATGATTAGATGTTAGATTTTTATACGAACAAAAGAATTTTAATCAGCGGCGGCAATGGTTACATTGCTACAAATTTAGTGGAAGTACTTAAAGTTGTTGATTGTAATATCATCCGCTTGTGTAGAAGTGCTGAAAGGAAATCACCCATACTCGGTGAAGCTCGGGCTTGCATTGAAACGACTTTTGGTAATATTCGGCACCCTGATGTATGGCTTAATCTTGTTCGGAATGTTGATGTCATTTTTCACTTGGCGGCTCAAACGAGTCTTTATGTTGCTAATCGTGACCCGATCGCAGATTATCAGTCGAATGTTTTGCCCATGTTGTATCTACTAGAGGCATGCCGTCATCAGCAATGCACCCCAACTGTCGTATTTGCCAGTACAGTAACAATTGTCGGACCTACAAATCAAATTCCCGTAAACGAAACATGTCCTAATAAACCAATCACAATGTACGATACCCATAAATTGATGGCTGAATTATATCTAAATTACTACACCCATCAAAAAATAGTTCAAGGCACTTCGCTACGATTGGCAAATGTGTATGGGCCTGGTCGAAAAAGTAGCAGTAACGATAGAGGTATCTTAAATATCATGATACGCAAGGGACTTAGTGGCGAGCCATTGACCATTTATGGGACAGGGGAAAATGTGCGTGATTACGTTTACATTGCTGATATTGTTAGGGCATTTCTTATGGCAGCTACAAATATTGAACAGTTGGCGGGGCGATATTTTGTGATTGGGCATGGTAAAGGACATACCATTACTGAGTCGTTTCGGCTCATTGCCGAACGCATTGAACAAAAAAAAGATATTCCTGTTATTGTCAAGCATGTTATCCCTCCGTCCCCTCAACATCTCATCGAAAAACGAAACTTCGTGGCTGATTCGTCTGCTTTTAAACAAGCGACGGGCTGGAATTCTCATTGGTCACTTGTTGAAGGAATAGACCGTACAATCGAGGCATACACATGAACATTTTAATTATTGGTGGAGCTGGTTTTCTTGGAGCCAATTTAGTTCGATACTGTTTGAATAAACCAGACGTGACCGTCACCGTGATGGATGTGCTTGAACCACATCTACATGCGACCATCGAAAATTTAAAGCCCGTATGGAATAAAATTCGTTTCATACGTGGTGACATGCGGGATGAAACATTATTGGCAGAAGTGGTACAAAAGCAAGATATTATTTTTAATTGTGCTGCTCAAACATCACATCCCCTTTCGCTTCAACACCCCTTGCTTGATGCTTCTATTAATTGTTTGGGAAATCTGAAATTACTTGAGACAATCCGTTTGCTCAATCCAGATGCAGTGGTGGTATATCCCTCAAGCAGTACTGTCATCGGCAAAGCAACTCAATCTATCGTGGATGAGACACACAGCGAAAAGCCTCTCGACATCTACTCGGCTAATAAAAGTGTTGCCGAAAAATACTATTGTATTTATCATACTGTTCACAATCTGAAAACAGTTGTACTACGTTTTGCCAATTTATACGGACCTTATGGTCGAGGGCTTCCCGAATTTGGCTTTATCAATTATTTTATCAAGTTAATACAAAACAACCAGCCGATTACAATTTTTGGTTCTGGTTCTCAAACGCGAAATGTCATGTATGTTGAGGATGCGGCTGAAGTCATGTGGCTGGCTGCCACCGCCCCACCCAAATCCATCCCCTTGAAAGGAGAGGAACAAGGGGTTGGGTTATTTGGCAAGTCCTACTTTGCCACCAGCGACCAGCATCTTTCCGTCATTGAAATTGCTGAAACGATTGTACATGTTTTTGATAAAGGGAAAATTATACATATTTCCTGGCCTGATGAACGAAAACGTATTGAGGTTGGAACGGTTAAGTTTTCATCAAAGTGTTTGAGTGAAATATTAGCATGGCAACCAAAATATGATTTTGAGATGGGGCTACGGCAAACCAGGAATGCAAAATTAAACCTGACAGGTCTGAATCCAAGCACGCCTCAAAAACATGACAACACATAAAGTTTTTCCTTATGTCCTTCTCTTCATTGGTATCTGTATCGCAGCCACTTCCGCTATTCTTGTTCGCATGGCTCAGATGGAAGGTGTTCCTTCCATGTCTATTACCAGTTGGCGTTTGATATTTGCGGTTACGTTATTGACCCCTTTTGTTTGGTATCACAATGGTGCAGAATTGAGGCAGTTGCAAAGAAATGAGATAAAACTTGGCATCATTTCGGGCATCTTTTTGGCGGTTCACTTGGCGACATGGATTGCTTCTTTAGCCTTAACTTCTGTTGCATCCTCGACAGTTTTAGTAACTACTAATCCATTATGGATAGCCATTATTGCTTTTGTTCTATGGAGAGAAAAACCATCATCCTATATCATGCTTGGCTTGGGCTTTGCTTTAATCGGCAGTGTACTTATTGCTTTCAGCGATGGTCAGGTATTTGTTATTGACTTTACTCAACAAACAATACAGCTAAATTGGCAAGCGTTGATATATCCCGAAGGAAAAGGTGAGACTGCTTTATTAGGCGATGTTTTAGCTTTAATTGGTGCTGTAGCGGTTGCATGTTATTTTCTAATTGGTCGAAACTTACGGCGGCGACTTTCAAATATTAGTTATGTGTGGCTTGCCTATACATCCGCAATGGTGACGATTGTTATTGCTACCATGCTAAGCGGCTTTCCCTTATTTGGTTATACTCCCATCGCCTATTTATGGTTATTATTGGTTGCAGTCGGACCACAATTGATGGGACATACCATTTTTAATTGGTCGTTGGCTCATCTATCAGCAATATTTATCGCATTAGCGATTTTGGGCGAACCGATTGGTTCTGCTATTTTAGCTTATTTTATCTTCAATGAAACTTTTGCAATTGTACAGTTGATTGGTTTTGTGTTACTATTGTTCGGTATTGCGATTGGAATCATCGGCGAACAACATTAGGTTTAGATATTGTTATATCAATTTGGAATCTTTTCCACTTTCAAAAAGCAAACTACTTTAAAGGAATGGAATTTTATTTTTGAAAATAGGACACTATTATTTTACCTACATCTGGTAAGCGGCTAACAGCACTGTGAAAATTACTCTCGTCTATGTCGTTTTCGCTTTTTCGACATTTTTCCTCCACAAGTTTTTGATTTCTTTTCATTATATTTCTTACTTAACTTGTGGTCTAGTTTTTGGGGTTCATTATAAAGTAACCTATCAAAAGTAGGGGTTTACAGCCATAAACCCCTGCCATGTCTGTCAAAGCAAGCTTTGACGCTCCAATAAGGGATGATAATAAGTTAGGGAACATCCCCCACATTTATATATTTCGCATGTACTATAGGCATTTTGCCTGTAGCCATCAATAAAAAGGAGAACTGAGTAATGAAGAAGAATTACCGTATAGGTAGTTTAGTATTAGCTATTGCGGCTGTCTTATTACTGTTCAGCAATTCACCGTTGAATATTTTTTCGGAACCCTCTGCCCAAAGCGAAATCAATGCCGCTTGGGAAAAGGCAAGTGGTATAGCAGTGTACAAACACAGTACCACCGTTATCCAAACTACTCATCCCACTGAAAAATTAGAAAATGTGGGACTTAGTAGCATCACTAAACGCCTCTATTTTAAAGGTGAAACGAACAAAGTGGAAAACATGATGGCTTTTAAACTTTGGTCTGATAGTGGTAACGTTCTTAATGGTAAGAATGGTCTTGATTTGAAGGTAAAAGATGATGTTGCCTTTGGGCGGATGAGTCCCGACCATGATTGGGCGGAGCTTGATGATGATTTTACAGAGATATTTGCTCCTAACAATGACCACTTGACCTATTTACGGGCAGCCGAAAATGTGCAAAAAATTGGTCAAGAAACACGAGCTGGTATCACTTTTACCCGCTATAATTTTGATGTAGATGGGGTTGAGTTCGCCACATT
>NBMH01000131.1 GCA_002084875.1 Anaerolineaceae bacterium 4572_78
GAACAAAGTGGTCCCGATATGCTCAAAGACTATGCCATGCAACATCCTGCCGAAGTTTTAACGGCATTAAAAAGGATTGTGCCTGAAAGTGTGCAAGACGAATTGGGTTTGGATGATTGGACATGGTTAAATCATTTATGGGAGGGTGAGCATGAGCAAACTGCATTATTGGATGTTGTTTGTTATAATGTCCAAAACGATTTTGAAGAACTTGAGAAATTAGAAAAAGAAGCAAGTAATGCTCGCAAGTATATATTGGCAAACCATTTTACGGGTATGCAAAACACACTAAAAGGGCGTGATTTACTCGGCTTTTTAGGGAATCACAACATCTTGCCAAAATATGGTTTTCCAACCGATGTTGTCGAATTACGTACCACATTTTCTCATGTGCCTGAAGCGAAACAAGTCGAATTACAACGTGATTTGAAGGTTGCCATTGCTGAATTTGCTCCAGGTGGGGAAGTGGTGGCGGCGAAAAAGACATGGGTAAGTGCAGGGATTTACAAACGTCCTCAAAAAAAATGGATTACATACAACTATGCAATTTGTAGGAAATGTCATACTTTCTATCATAGTAAAATTCATTCTGTGCCAAATACATGCCAAATATGTGATGAATCGTTAAGATCATCGAGAACCTATATCAAGCCTGAATTTGGTTTTTTGGTAAGTCATGAAACGCCAAAGGATACAGGTGAGTCACGTCCTGAACAATTATATGCTTCACGAATTTATTTCACCGATTATGTCAAGAAAGGAAATCCGGAATTTAAAGAGGTTGAGGGATTGATTCGAGTTGAAAAAGGATATTCGCCGCATGGACAACTGGCATTGGTCAATGAAGGTATTTTTGAGCGAGGTTTTCGTGTGTGTGATTGGTGTGGTTATGCTGAACCAGTGAAGCAAGGTAGTCGTGCTAAAAAACATAAACGTCCTCGTGATGGCAAAGATTGTACAGGTTGCTTGAAAACATATAACATCGGGCATGACTTTTTGACAGATGTACTGGAGTTGCGTTTTCAAGGTGTATCCGTTCAGAATCATCAAGATTATTATCCTCCATGTATGTCAGTTTTGTATGCTTTGCTTGAGGGAGCAAGTGAGGTGCTGGATATAGCTCGTGATGATTTGGGTGGCGTATTGCGTCCTCAACGTGGCAAAGTCGGCTATGGTGGCATGCCTTCGTTGATTTTGCTCGATAATGTGCCAGGTGGTGCGGGGCATGTCAAGCAGATTGCCGAATATCTACCCGAAAGGAGTGCAATAGCTAAAGCCATTGCACTCCTTTTTTGCCTAATATGAATTTTGTGGTAAGATTCATTGTTTGAAAAAAACGTTAAAATTGGGAATTCACAACTCTGAACACTACTAGAATCGTAATTATTCACTCCACCTCGAGGAGCAAAATTCCCCTCTCCATGTGGGGGAGGGGTTAGGGGTGGGGGGTGAACGGTTACCTAGAATCTGTGTTTCACAAGATGGAGGATAAAGCTTGATGACTACCCCCGTTCGCAGACAATATCTCAAACTAAAACGACAATATCCCGATGCCATTCTATTTTTTAGGATGGGTGATTTTTACGAGGCTTTTGATGATGATGCTCAAACTATTGCTAAAGAGTTAAACATTGTCCTGACTGCCCGCGAAAGCAAGGGTGTTAAAACCCCTATGGCTGGTGTTCCCCACCATGCCGCCGATAGTTACATTGCCCGTTTAGTGAAAGCGGGTTACAAAGTAGCAATATGCGAGCAGGTTGGGCAGGTAAGCAAAAAATTGATGAAACGTGAAGTGGTCAGGGTAATTACGCCTGGCACTGTTATCGAACCCAGTTTACTTGAGGCAAAGAAAAATAATTACTTAGTGGCATTATTCTGGGGCAAAACACCTGGGTTAGCATACATAGATATTACGACAGGTAAGTTTGCCTCCACAATTTTGCAAGGTGATGATGTCGAACGTTTGATTTTGGATGAAGTTGTCCGTTTATCCCCTGCCGAAATACTTGTTTCAAATGAACAACCAGAATTAATGGAAATATTGAAACCGTTGCAAATCCCCATCACCGAATTGGAAGGTTGGATGTTTGAGTTTGACAAGGCAACTCAAACAATACTTGAACACTTTTCGGTCAGTACCTTAGATGGATTTGGTTTGGCAAATAAACCGTTTATCATCCGAGCGGTTGGTGCAGTTTTGCAATATCTCATGCAAACTCAAAAGAACATGTTGCCTCAAATTACCGACCTAAGCACCTATAGCACCTCCGAATTTATGGTCTTAGATAACCAAACTCGCCGTAACTTGGAATTAACTCAAACCATGCGCGGGCAATCACACAAAGGGTCGTTGGTTGACGTGCTTGACAAGACCGTTACTGCCATGGGTGGACGATTATTACGCACGTGGATACAACAACCTTTGCTTAATGTAGAACTGTTAAATAAACGCCTCGATGCCGTAGAGGCATTTTATCAAAGCACTGCTACTCGGACAGAAATCGCCATTGCCATGAAAAAAATTGCCGATATTGAACGACTGACCAGCCGCGTCATGCAAGGGTTAGCATCCCCGCGCGAGTTGGTAGATTTACGGCGGAGCCTGACTAACATACCTAATGTGATTGAATGTCTACGAAAAACAGACCAACCTCGTTTGCTTAAATTGGCAAATCAACTTAACCCTTGCACACCTGTTTTGATATTACTCCAGCAAGCAATTGTAGATAATCCACCATCTAAATTAAGCAAAGGAGATGTTATTCGTTTGGGGTATTCGGCTGAACTGGATTCGATTTTGAAGGGAACGAAAAAGGCTCGACAATGGATAGCTGATTTAGAACGCAACGAACGCCATCGAACAGGAATTAAAAAATTAAAAGTTGGCTTTAATAAGGTTTTTGGTTATTATATTGAAGTAAGCAAAAACCAACTTCGGCTGGTTCCGCTTGATTACATTCGTAAGCAAACTCTGAAAGATGTAGAGCGATATTTCACTCCCGAATTAAAAGAATATGAGTCACTTTTACTACATGCCGAAGAACGTCAGGCGAAATTAGAAGGTAGTTTGTTCCTAGATGTTTTGGAGGAAGCCGCCGAATATCATAGCGATTTGTATCAGACAGCACAAGTTTTAGCTCATATTGATTTATACATGGCTTTAGGACATATCGCAGCAATTGCCGATTATGTGCGTCCGTGTTTAAGTGACGATGATGTCATTGATATAAAAGATGGGCGACATCCTGTGGTTGAATTTATGGAACGTGAAAGCCTATACAGACCAGTTGTCTATCCGACATCTTTGGGGACTTTTGTGCCAAATGATACCTATCTGTCTGACAAAGCTTTGATTTGGGTTATTACTGCTCCGAATATGGGTGGTAAAAGTACTTTTTTGCGGCAAGTCGCTTTGATTGTTTTGATGGCACAAATTGGCTCGTTCGTTCCCGCACGCATGGCGAAGATTGGGTTGGTTGACCGCATTTTCACTCGTATTGGAGCTCAAGATGAAATCCATACAGGACAAAGCACTTTCATGGTTGAGATGATTGAAACTGCCGTAATCTTATCACAATGTACTTCGAAAAGCCTGATAATCTTAGATGAGATAGGGCGGGGAACTAGCACTTATGATGGCTTGGCTATTGCCCGTGCTGTGATTGAGTATATCCATGACAATCCAAATTCCCAAGCAAAAACGCTTTTTGCCACTCATTATCATGAACTTATTGAATTGGAAAAATATTTACCCCATGTAAAAAATTACAATGTGGCTGTTACGCAAGAGGGAAATGATGTTATTTTCCTTCACAAAGTTGTGCCAGGTGGCGTTGATAATTCTTATGGCATTTACGTGGCTCAATTGGCTGGCATACCGAAATCTGTTATTGAACGTGCCAACGAAATCTTATCTGACTTAGAAAACAGTCAAACTGTTCAACAACAAAAGAAGCAAATTCGACAGGCTTTTGGGAGTCATCAGACATCATTTTTCCCCACCGAAACCCATCCTGTTGTTGAAGAGTTAAAAGTGTTAAAGATAGAAGAACTATCTCCTTTGGAGGCTTTGAATATATTATTTAATTTACGGAAGCGAGCAGTGGAGGGTCAAGGCTTGCCTTGACATGAAAAAAGCAAGCTTTTTTGCTCCAATGAGGAATTGCGATGCACGAAGAACAAATTTGTTTACCAATTTCTAAAAATAAATTTATTGTTCTGTTAGCTACCATTTTGGTTATGATTGTGGCTTTGGCGATTAGTGAGTCGGGCTGGATGAAAGAGTTACCTCTTATCCGCTCAGTAGGATTAGTTGCCATCATCATCGGCTTAATGATTAGCCGTAGCCTTTTACCAGGACTTATTGCTCATACGTTTAGCATGACCATCGGTCTTGGTTGGACATTTTGGCAGGTGTCTCGTCTTTCACCCGGTGATACTTGGATAAAACATTGGGAAGATATGATGTACCGTTTAGGAAAATGGTTTTCTATCTTTTCGGACGGCGGCATCAATTACGATAATCTGATGTTTATTTTTCAGATGAGCATGATTATGTGGATTATCAGTTATATGACGATATGGTATCTATTTCGGGGTAACAGCGTTTGGAAGGCAGTTGTGCCAGGCGGGGTTGTCCTGCTTATCAATCTATACTACGCCCCAAAAGATTTGACTATTTGGTTTATAATTTTTCTGATAGTCGCATCTTTGGTAATTATCCGCTTTAATTTATTGGATAATGAATCACGTTGGCGAGCAGAACAGGTGTACTATCGTTCTGATATTATATTTGATTTCATGCGAGATGGATTAATTGTTTCAATCATTATCATTGGCATTGCATGGTATTTGCCAGGAATTAGTCAAGTGACTACCATTCGTTTACTAGGTAAGTTTGACCGTCAATGGCGAAAAGTGCAGACGGAATGGAATCGCATGTTTGCCAGTTTGAATTATAGAAATCCCAATGACCAACTTGTGGAAAATTTTGGACAGTCGTTGACATTGAGTGGGGCTAGATACCTCACTCCTGAATTGGTCATGACTGTTTTTAGTGATGAAGGCAGATATTGGCGGGCGGCAGCTTATGATAAATATGATGGTGATGTATGGTCAAGCACCAATGACAAAGTAATTCCCTTTGAGAGAAATGATACACCTGCTTCTGTGGCAACGTATAAATCTCGAATACCTGTTACTCAAACGTATAGTTTTTCTAAAGATGGGGCTTATGTGTTACCTGCTTTGGCTAGTCCCGTTTTTGTCAATCGTGAGGCTTTAGCTGATGTTAGTATCATTACACCTCATGAACTTAATATTAGTCCTATCAACTATTGGACAGGCAGAGTTCCGCCATTCATCGAAGAAATTACCTTCATTGAGAGTGATTTACGTCTTAAAGCCAATGAACCATATCAAATTATTTCGCATTATTCTACCGCTTCAGTTGATGAGCTTCGCAGTGATTCTAATATGTATCCTTTTTGGATTATCAGACGTTATTTAGAAATGCCCGATACGACCACACAGCGTGTTCGTTCCCTTGCCCTAGAAATTACTAATAATGAGACTAATGCTTATGATAAAGCCACAAAAATCGAGCAGTATTTACGGCAGGAAATTACATACAACGATGCCATTTATGCCCCGCCACCGAATCGGGATAAGGTCGATTACATCTTATTTGAATTGAAGGAAGCCTATTGCGATTATTATGCTACCGCAATGATTGTCATGCTACGTTCGGTAGGGGTGCCATCACGCTTGGCGGCAGGCTATGCTCAAGGTGAACGGCAAGCTCTTGAGAATCAAAAACAGATTTATTTTGTTCAAAGTGATGATGCTCATTCATGGGTAGAAGTTTTCTTTCCAAGTTATGGTTGGATTGAATTTGAACCTACTGCCTCCGAACTTCGTATAAATCGGCAAACTTCGGTTTTACAAGGTACTGGAGATAATAAACAAAATATTCCTGATGGTGGTATAGAAGATGAAGACCCATTTGACCGCATGGATGATGCCCGCGATGTTGAACTTCCGCCTGGCAGTGCTGAACCAATTGCTGGCACAGGATTTATTACTTTACCAATTATAGGGCAAATCTCTTTGGCAACTATCATATTTGGGTTTTTATTTATTGGATTGTTCGCCGCTTTTATTGGAATCGGGATATGGCAACTACAAACCATGTCCCAAAGTCAGAACGTCAAAATTGAGGCGGATACTTTACTGAGAGTGGACGAGGTCTATCATACTCTGGTAAAACTTGCCCGTTGGCTTGGCGTGAAAAAACTTCCATCTCAAACTCCTTATGAACATGCCGAAGACTTAAATCAAACTATGCCAGCCATCAAGCTACAGGTAAACACAATCACCAATGCTTTTGTTCATCACATGTTCAGTGGTAGAACCGATATTGCAAATGATACAAAAGTAAATGTGGCTCAATCATGGTCAGAGATAAAACCTATCATCCAACAGGCAATCATCAAACGGTTTAGCCAATTTTACAAATGGATTAAGGTGCCGTCGTTTGGTTCTTTTATGAAAAAATAAGGAATAGGTCGCCCACACTCCCTAGCCCTACTTCAGTGGGAGAAGGGAGTTTAGGGCAACTAACAAAAGGAATATCAGTTCAAGGCGGCAATCATATTTTCTATTTTTGATTCTTTAGCTTGAATATCTTTCTCCAGCTTAGCAATAGTCTGAGCAATTTTTGCTAAAGCATCCTCACTTTGACTCAATTTCTTAACATAACGGCTTCGTAATTTGCCCTCTTCGCCCGTAGAGGCTAACACCTTCATATTGTTTGAGCCGTGTTCCTGCTCCTTATAAACTTTTGAGCGTGCCTTTTCTTGGCGGGAAATATTCTTTTTCAAGGTGGCAATCTCACCCCAAGCATTTAACTTCGCGGCGGAAGGTAAGTTTAATCGATTCACCTTCAACAGTACCATGCCGCTGAAAGTAACCAACGCCATGCTTGTATAAAGTCATGCGTTTGATTGGTAAATTGTTCATAGTCTAATTTTCCTAATTAATTTCCCAACGGAGAAGTACCATTACGGAAATATTTTTGTTATTTGTCCTTTATCTGAAAGGAGAAAATAGGAGGTTGTATGTTGACTTCTAAAACCTGACAGGTTTTTAGAAACCTGTCAGTCTAACCAATAGAAGTCAACAAATCGCCTCCACTGAAAAACATACTGATTCG
>NBMH01000132.1 GCA_002084875.1 Anaerolineaceae bacterium 4572_78
AAAAAACTTATACTTTAGTGTACACTATTTTAGGTAATTATGCAAACTCAAATATGTTGCATGAGTATTTTGTATAATTGCTGTAGAGACACCGTAATATGGTTAATTAAATATCGTTTATTCTTTGAAAAATTGTAGGGGGTTGCGGCCGCAACCCCCTACCCCTAGGGCTGTTCAATGCTAAAACAAAAAACATGGCTTGGATATTTTTCGACATGATTTTCAATCACATGGTCGCAATGGAGCGAAAAAGCTTGCTTTTTCATGTCAAAGCAAGCTTTGATCCTCCAGCTTATCTTATCAAAAAATAGTCGGAATTTGCATTAAATGAAATAATCGTTTAAAATTAAATAATACTAGAAAAGGAGATATTGTAATGTCTGATTTAAAAGAAAAATTTGATAGTGCGGCTGTGGAAGCAAAAAGCCTTCCTAAAAAGCCTGATAATGATACACTATTAAAATTGTACGCTCTCTATAAGCAAGGTACGGTAGGTAATGTAAAAGGGAAAAGACCTGGTTTTACCGATTTTGTCGGGCGGGCTAAGTATGATGCTTGGGCGAAGTTGCGAGGCACATCCCAAGAAAAAGCAATGCAGAATTACATTGGCTTGGTAGGACGCTTGAAAAACTAGAATTTCAATTTGTAAATTAAAAAATTTGTTTGACATGTGCCCTACATTATGCTAAAATTTATATATTGATTTTTTTCACTTTGGGAATTAAAGTAGAATTCTGTTTCACTTTAATTTCCAAAGAACATTAAAAAGGAGATAGAGATATGGGTTTATTTGATATGTTTAGAAGTGACAAAGGGGAACAGATGTCCCCACATCTCGCCTTTGTAGCCTCATTGATTTACATGATGGCTGCAGATGGTGTAATGGATAATGAAGAGGTAGGACAATTGTTAGGGGTGCTAGGCGGAGAAAAGCAACCAGATGGAACAATAGGTGTTGGAGCTCAAAACCGTGAATTGTTACGCAAAGCTCAACAAATTGTCCGTTCTACCAAATTAGATGTTTTCTTAGTACAAATTGCTCCCATCTTAACAGATGCTCAAAAGATGTGTATCTTGACGAATTTGGTAGACTCTTCACTGTCAGACGGTGTGGCTGAACCAGAAGAGCAGGTTATGTTTGAAAAGTTTATGCGTGCATTTGGTATACCCGAAGGGCGATTCAGACCGTTCTTTGAAGTGATTTCACTTAAGCATGACCGTACTGTGTTTACAGACGATCGTCATCCAAGTAATCAGCCTGGTTTTACAGTGTCACTCTCCATTTAATTAATTCACGTAGAACGGACACTCTGTCCGTTCACCCCACCCCTATAGGGCTTTTTTTCTACAACCATAATATACACTGATTTCTATGAAATGTCTTTATGGAAAAAGCCCGTAAAACCCACCAACTTTAGCGATGGAATATTTAGTAAGGGCGTATGGCCATACGCCCCTACAACTAGCGTTGAACAGCCCTACTTAAAAGATGAGGAGTGAATAATTACACCTGAAGGTGTTTTAATACAAAAATATGGCTTTAGAAGAAATAACTATTCGTGGTGCAAAAGAACACAACCTAAGAAATATTGATTTGATTCTCCCTCGTAATCACCTGATTGTTTTTACAGGAGTATCGGGGAGTGGCAAAAGTAGTCTCGCTTTTGATACCCTTTATGCTGAAGGACAGCGTCGCTATGTGGAGTCACTGTCGTCATATGCCCGTCAATTTTTAGGGCAGATGGAAAAGCCGCATGTGGATTACATCAGCGGCTTGAGTCCAGCAATTGCCATTGAACAAAAAGCAGTCAGCAAAAATCCACGTTCAACAGTGGGAACAGTTACCGAAGTATACGACTACTTACGAGTTTTATTTGCTCGTGTGGGAGTACCTCATTGTTGCGGACTGCCTGTAAAATCGCAATCTGCCCAACAAATTGTGGAACAAATTATTACATTACCTCCTCAAACTCGGTTTCAAATTTTGTCCCCAATTGCCAAAGAACGAAAAGGTACGTTTGAGGAATCACTCAATCAAGCTCGGGCAGATGGTTTTGTGCGGGCTAGAATTGATGGAGTTATTTCTGAGCTTGACCAGCGATTTAAGTTAGAAAAGAACAAAAAGCATGACATTGAGCTAGTCGTCGACCGCCTCGTCATGTCCGATGATATAAACGACTCTGATTTTCAAAGCCGCTTAACGGACTCAGTAGAGACAGCATTAAAGCATGGCGATGGCACTTTGATTATAGATGTCATTCAAGGAAATGAACTTTTCTTTTCAGAACACAATGCCTGTACTGAATGTGGTCGCTCATTTCCACCACTGACCCCGCAACTATTTAGTTTCAATTCTCCAATAGGCATGTGTCCCGATTGTAACGGTTTGGGATACCAAGCTAAATTTGACCATGACATGTTCTACAGTCCTGACAAATCTATTTTGGAAGGTGGGGTTATCCCTTGGGGTGAACTCGGTAAAAAAAAGAAAGGCTGGAGTTATCAAATCGCGGTGCAGGTTTCTCAACACTTTGATATTAGTTTGGAAACGCCATGGCGGAAACTTCCCAAAGAAGTGCGTGACCTGATATTATTTGGTGACCCGAACATTAAATTTCGTTATCAAAGCGAAAATTTCATGGGCAATTGGGTGTTTGAAGGTGTGGTGAATACTATTCGCCGCCGTTATAAAGGAACAGATTCGCAAGAGATGAAGGACTATTACGCAAAATTCCTTAGCATGCAACCATGTACCACCTGTCATGGTTACCGTTTGCGAACTGAAGCTGTCTCTGTGCTGATTGATAAGCTGAATATAACTCAAGTAACATCACTGCCAATTCGAAAAGCGTATCATTGGGCAACTGCCTTGCATGGAAAAGCAGATAAACCGATAACTTTTGCTAAATTAGAACTGCAACCTTCAGAAGGGACAGAGCATGATACGATTGTCGCCTTGACGGGTTCCGATATGAAAATCGGCATGGAAGTTCTCAAAGAAGTTCGAGACCGCCTCAAATTTATGCTCGATGTTGGCTTGCATTACCTGGCACTAGACCGTGCCGCTCCGACGCTATCGGGCGGGGAAGGGCAACGGATTCGTCTTGCCTCGCAAATTGGTTCAGGATTGGTAGGGGTCATGTATATTCTCGATGAACCTTCCATTGGTTTACATCAACGAGATAACCGTCGTTTACTCGACTCGCTTGTCTATTTACGCAACTTGGGGAATACGGTCATCGTGGTTGAGCATGACCAAGAAACGATGGAAACCGCCGATATGATTGTTGACTTTGGACCCAAAGCAGGGATAAATGGAGGCGAAATTGTTTTTCAAGGAACGCCCGCAGACATTAAAAAATCGGATACACTAACTGGAAAATATTTATCCCATCGCTTGACCATTACCTCAACGGGCAAAAAACGAAGAGAGCCGAATGAATGGCTGACCATTAGTGGTGTAAGGCAAAATAATCTCAAAGGGTTTTCGGCACATTTTCCAGTGGGATGTTTCACATGCGTGACGGGTGTTTCAGGGAGCGGCAAAAGTAGTCTGGTTACGGAAACGCTATATCCTGTCTTAGCCCGTATTTTGCATAAGGCTCAAATGAAACCTGGTAAGTATGAAGGAATAGAAGGGGTGCGATTTGTCAATAAAATTATCCATATCACCCAAGACCCTATCGGACGGACACCGCGTAGTAATCCCGCCACTTATGTTAAAGTATGGGACTCAATTCGTAAACTTTTTGCCGAAACGTCCCAAGCTAAACTGCGTGGTTATAAGCCTGGTCGTTTTAGTTTTAATGTCAAAGGGGGACGCTGTGAAACATGTAAAGGCTATGGTCAAAAGCTAATCGAAATGCATTTTTTAGCTGATGTGTGGGTGCGGTGCGATGTATGTCATGGACAACGGTTTAATCGCGAGACATTGCAAATTAAATGGAAGGGATTGAATATCTCCGAAGTTTTAGGTTTAGATATAGGAACAGCCTTAGAACTATTCAAAAACATTCCTCGAATTAGGCGGATATTAACTACCTTGCATGATGTTGGTTTGGATTATGTCAAACTTGGTCAAAGTGCTACCACATTGTCAGGTGGAGAAGCTCAACGAGTGAAATTGTCTCGTGAATTGAGTCGTCGAGCTACAGGTGATACGGTTTATATTTTAGATGAACCCACGACGGGGTTACACTTCGCTGATGTCCAAAAATTGCTTGATGTGCTTCACCGTTTGACAGATAGTGGCAATACAGTAATTGTTATTGAGCATAATTTAGATGTGATTAAGACGGCGGATTGGGTTATCGATTTGGGACCTGAAGGTGGAAATGATGGTGGTGAAATCGTTGGCACAGGTACCCCCGAACAGTTAGCAAATATATCAGCGAGTTTTACGGGACAGTTTTTACGAAGTGCGTTAGGTAGCTGATTTATGGTAACTGTTACAATATTTTACTAGCTTTAGAAATTCAATTTTTCCAAAAAATTGAATTTCTGTAAAGGAGTGAATAATTACTAATCACGAGACAGACGCACACATTCATTGCCAAATAAGTGGATGGATTCCTGCTCTTCAAGGGATATGTTGAAATATCGGCACATGTTGTCAAAGGCATGCAATTCTTCAATAGTCAAAGCATTATCTGCTAATGTTACGAGATAGGCTGCCGTTACAGCTAATTTGCGTGATTCATGGGTTGGCAACTGCATTGCCATCTCTTGGATAGTCGGTGGTTTGAACATGGCAGCACGAATAGTGTTCAATTCTTCCTCGTTCAAGTTTTGATTGTCAATCTCCGTCTGAATAAGTTGCAATTCTTGTTCTGCTAAGGATTTGTCTTGCCAACTCATATAAATCATTGCCAAGAAAACCCCCAAATTAAAGTCAGCATCATTCTCTTCTTTTTGAATCTTTATGCCCTTGCGAAGCTCAACTAATAGATTTGACAGCGATGAGGTATCGCTTTGTAAAATATATTCCACCGAAGGCAATTGCGAGTCAGCCTGGGCAGGGTATCCACGCAAACGATTTAGCCAATCTATGGTCATTTTTAATGAAATAGGATGATTACTAGCGTTTCGCCGCATCCAAGCTTTTTGTGATTTGGTCATGTATAAATTCTGCGAATTTTCTATTACATGAATCTCGACGACATAAGCCGATTCACGTCCTTGTACTTCGACGAAATCCACTTTACATATACCTGGCTCAACAGTAGGATAAAACGAATGGATAATTTTGCTAATGTTTATTCTAAGTGAATCACGTTCCCCCCTATTAAACGGAACCCCTAAAATTGTTCCATCATCTTCAATTCCAAAATATATTGTTCCACCATTTCCATTAAGAAAAGCATTGATGTACTTTTCAGAATAAAGTGTGATGGCATTAATCGGGTCATTGCTAGATTGCAGAGCCTTAAACTCGTTTTCATGGTCTTCATCAAATTTGACTTTATCGAACAACGTATAAAAATTCTCTTGAGTGACAGGATGACTTTTTAACTTTTCATGAATAGCATCGGCAGGAAAAATAACAATCTTGCCGTTTTTCTCACATTGATAAGCCGTCCCCGAATCTGTCAGATGTAGTGATTGTCCTTTTGATACCTGAATTTTAATTACGGCATGTTCGCCACCCTGTCTTGGCTGAACAGATACGAAATTGATATGGCATGTACCTTTTTCAACAGAAGGACGAAACTTTTTTGTTTCTGTTTGTATATTTTCAATAAATTGGGTCTGTTGGTTTTTATCGGCTATGGGAATACCGACTACCTTTCCTGCGGCATCTACCCCAAAATAAATAATGCCTCCCTCGCCATTAAGAAAAGCATTGATATATTTTATAGCTACTTGCCGCACAGATTTGACCCACTGTGCTGTTTTTACGTTAGCAAATATTTGCTTATATTCTTTGCTAAATTCGATTGTTTGACCTAAAGTGTATTTTTTACTCATAGTTTCACCATTTTAAACTCTAAAAATCTTGCATATAATAAATTAGCAATCTATACCCACAACAGGGCTGTTCAATGCTAGTTGTAGGGGCGTACGGCCGTACGCCCCTACTATTCAGAGCTGTTCAATGCTATTTTTTCAGGTAGAACATGGTAGGAATATGGGACACATGTCTTATCATCGTGTAGGATTTATACCATAAATCTCTACATATTCTGTTAAAAACAATACCCCATGGAT
>NBMH01000014.1 GCA_002084875.1 Anaerolineaceae bacterium 4572_78
TAATACACCTACGCTATTATTTACATAAGTCAATGTCATGGATAGAAATGGCAAACCCACATTGCCTGTTTGGGAAAATGAAAAACGTACAGGTTTAGCCATGTGGTGCTACCTCTGTTGTTTCCAAAACTTCTAACAATGTATTCCCTGCATCAAAAGCATGGTAAGGTGTCCAAACAGGATAAGATTGATTTAAACTAGATAATAAAATATCATCTTCTTTTGCAAGTTCAAACAAGAGAAATTGAATCAAATGAAATTTTTCAGCACGTGGCAATACTTGAAGTATAGGCTTTAATTCACTAACAGTCATAATACGCTCCACATCAAAATTTTAAATAATACAATTCCATTATACCACAAAACCATACCACCACAAAAATCAAAACGAGGCAAACCAACCATGTCAGTCAGTTTGCCTTGTCAACATGCAAATAACACCAAGTGCTGGCGGGGGGCAGGCTAACCAGCTAAATTGGAATAGAAGCCAGCTCCCGCCCTCGATAGCCACGCCTTGTTATTTTCTATGAAACGGATAAGGGTCTGGAGTTGGGATTAGTAGTATGCTTTTCATAATAATCGGTAAATAGACATCTGGTACCCGTTGCCAAGCCAATTGAGCTACAGCAGGATTATTTACATCAAAATATTCCATTTCTACTATTGGTCTTTGTCTTGATGACAACAACCAATGATATTCATACGTGTTTACACCTACATCTTGTGTATGCCATTCATCTATCACTAATTCATTATTTATCTGTAGACGTATGCCATCACCTGTCGTAACATAAAATATCCAGCCACCCTGACGTAGAAAAGGTGTTCTTCCTTCCCAACGAACCGAAAAAGGGGCTGGAGTACCATATGGGATAGGACTGCTATCAAACCATTCAAAATCAATTTCTGTTTCAGAATAATATTCTTCGCTGGACGGTTCAGTGAGATTTTGATTCGAATAATATTCGGTATGGAGATTATAATCAAATTCGGTTTCGACAGAATGGGCTTCAATAAGCCGCATGGGATTATATGTGTATTGGGCTACTAAAGGTGTATCGCCACTGTCGGGATCACCTAACCAATAGGGATGATTAAATGGGCGAATACTCCTATCTTTGTCAATTTGAAAATGGAGATGAGTACCGCTTGAATTACCTGTTGAGCCTTGCTCACCAATGATTGTCCCTCGCAAAACTTTACCCCCTGCTTCAAGTCCATCAGTTACAGTATACAAGTGTGTATATGCCGAAAATGTTGTGCCTTGATAACCTTCCCGATTGGGTAAATCATCATGACGAATAATCACATAGTTTCCCAAATCTTTCTTGCCATGTTTTAACGACTCTAAACACTGTACCTTGAGCAATTGCTCTCTTACCATCGTAATTACCTCGCCAAACGGTTGAATAATCATCATCAACCACACCATTGTAATCTGCAAGCGGTTTCTGGGGTTTCACAAAACCTGCATAGCGAACAATAATGCCACTATCATAAGTACCTCCATCGGCATAGATTGGGTACAACAAGAAAAAAGGAAATGCAAATGACATTAGTAAAAAAATCCATAGGACATGTTTTGTTATTATTGTTTTAATTTGTTTATTCATAAGTCCTCAAAATCATAGCTAACTTTAGAGAGAGTAATTAAGGAACAGGAATCCACCTAATAAACCGACCTTTGGATACAATCAATGTGTCTTGATTGTTTTCAATGTCACGAATAAAAAGCCCTTCATCGGTTTTGTAAGCCAAATATTGACCATCAGGTGACAAGCCATAGACCTTTTCAGAATAAAATGAAGTTGAAGGCAATAGCAATTTTTCTTCATGGGTGATAAGGTCGTGTTCCCAAATTCCGGCTGTTTTGGATCCGCTAGGTTTTACTCGATAGCTGAACTTTTGACCATTGGCTGACCAGAAAACAGAACTACCTGAAATTTCTACGGGTGTCATTCCTGCTTGTTCTATCACTTCAACCGTAATGTCATCTCTCACTAAAACATGTTTTCCATCGGGAGCAAGTGCATTCCCCATGTATAAAGCATCCACATTCTTCATTAACAGGTAAAATGAACCATCTTGTGGATTAACTGCATACATCTGCTTAGAATGGGTCACAAAATAAATATAACCATTTCGTAACCAGCGAAATACAAATGCCTGCCCTCCTGCTCCGTCTACGTTGTAAAATACAGGATTATCTAATACTTTTATGGGGTTAGTACCATTCCTGTCCATTACCCATAATTCGACAGTATCAACAGGGGCACCAATATCATAGGCATCTTCCCCCAGAAGATATGCTTTTTGATACGCTATCTGTTTACCATCAGGCGACCAAATTGCATCCTCAGGATACCACTCATCTGTAGCAGAGACTAACTGTTGTTTATCAGTGCCATCAGGATTGATGGTCCAAATCGAAGCTATTCGTTGGTTCATGTTACTCCACAGGGTATACAGTAGCCTATTCCCATTGGGAGAAACATAGAATTCATTACTCAACCCGCCTGCTTCTTCTGGTGGCCAAGATGGTATTCTAATTTCATCTGTACCCTGAACACTAATTGTACGATAACCTGGATCTTCACGATTTGAATAAAGAATACGCATACCACTGAAAGGAGGTAGAGTTGGATAGGGTGTCAAAGTTGGTAAGGCAATCGGTGTTGGACTAGATGTAGCCGTTTGGATAGGTGTTAATTCTAGTGTGGGTGTTTCTGTTAATTCAACAATTGCAGTTGGTGTATGTTCAACCATTGGTGTAGCCGTTGCAGATATATTTTCACATGCCTGCTGTGCCATGTCAATCAAATTATCCGCCGCACCTGATTCAATACCATTCGGCTGTTTATCTTGTTTCGCCTCCACTTCATTTGTAAAGGCATTCAATTTATTGCATGCCACATCAGGTTGCCCTCTATCTCGTGCATCAATTGCCCCTTCAAGTTTCACTATAAGACTATTCACAATGCCATTCGCATTGCCATAAATTTGACCATTCTCATAGTACAAATTAACTTGCGTGACAATATCCTCAATGGTTACCGAATCCACATTTTTAACTACCGCAGGTAAAAATGTCTGTTGGACTTGTTGGGTGGCATCACTTTCCACTTCATCAGATTGAGGCAAGGCAACACAACCTATCATGATAAATACTAGCAATAAAACAAAACTAAATTGGATAAAATAATTTTTCATTATGTTTACTCCTTTTGTAAAACGACTAAAATGAGAAATCAGAGAAAATAACACTAAGTTAAGCTGGGCAGGTCGGAGCCGCGTGTAACCTTAGCAGGCTTAGTAGCCCGACCTGCCACTGCTTCAACGGATAGTTATGTGATGAAAATCGCCCATGCGGATTCCTCTACTTTTCTACTCCCAATTCAGCGATTTTTATATAACTATATCATTATACTAAAATAAAACTACAAAATGTAATTATCATCACTGTACCTTAAAATCTTAAAATTTGTAAATTGTATTCACAAATTTTTTATTTTAGAAAATCGTGGTACAATGGAACATCAAATCGCTTGCTTTTTCATGTCAAAGCAAGCTTTGACCCTCCAATTTATCTTGTCAAAAAATAGCATTGAACAGTCCTGTATCATAGGTGTATTTTAATAATGAGTGGTATATTCGGAATACTTGACACTTCAGAACTTCGCCATGACCTAGTGGCTCAAGGGGATTATCTCCGCGATGATACCGATGCCGAATTAATCTTGCGACTTTATCAGATAAAAGGTAAATCGTTTATTAAGCAGTTGAACGGGGCATTTTTAATCTTAATTTGGGATAGTCATGAACAACAAGTGATAATTACCAATGACCGTTTTGGTTTGTATCCTTTATTTTATGCCGAATACAATAGCAGGTTTATTTTCTCTCCCGAAATGAAGGGTATTTTAGCTGATAAAACATTTTCCAAAACATTAGACATGGTCGCTTTGGCTCAGTACATGCGATTTCAACATCTGCTAGGTGAGCGTACTTTCTTTGAAAATATTAGCCTTTTGCCAAGTGCTTCTATTCTTATTTATGACCTGCAAGAAAACAGCTATACAATCAAACCTTATTGGACTGTTGCTGATATTTCATACAATCCTCACATTACCTTTGAGGAAGCAGTCGAGGAAGCAGGAAGTCTTTTACGAAAAGCTGTTCACAATTTATCATGTGACCACTATCGTCCAGGCGTATATCTCAGTGGTGGGTTAGACTCACGGATTTTACTTGGATTAGTGCAGTGCCGTCCAGTGACAGCCATCACTTATGGTCGGTATAATTGTCGTGATGTGTATTATGCTCGTCAAATTGCTAAAGCAGTTGGGGCTGATTTGCACTGGTTCAATATGGAACATGGTCATTGGGTCAATGATTATGTTGATTTTTTTATGGAAATGACAGAGGGTCTTCATCCTTGGATGCACCTGCATGGGATTAACACTCTTACTGGAGCCCGTAAATTGATTGACTATAATTTGACTGGTTGGGATGGTGGCACCATCATGGGACATAATGACAGCATCGAGCCATTACAAGTTTCAGCCGTAGATGATAATGCCTTAACAGTTCGTTTATTTGAATTATTCAATCAGTCGTACACATGGCCATCCATCACCGAAGCGGAAGAAAATCTACTTTACACGAAGTCTTATCATCAAAAATTACAAGGCGTAGCATTTGACTCATTTCGAGATGAATTAGCAAAATATCTGCATTTGCGACCTGATGTGCGAGGGGAACATTTTTACTTATGGAATCACTGCGGCAGAATGACCCAAAATCATATTGCTTTCAAACGCTCTCATATTGAAGTACGCTTCCCTTTTTTCGACTATGATTTATTTACGTTTTTATTTAGTCTTCCTGCTCCAGTACGTGGACATCGTACTTTATACCGAGCCGTTTTACAAAAAGAAACACCTCGTTTAGCCTACATCCCTTATGACCATGACGAATTTTTACCGACCACTAAATCATGGGTTCGTGGGACTCATTCGCTCATGGTCAAATTAAAACGCCGAATTAACCAACATGTCAAGCCGATATTTGCCGACCATCATACTTTGTATGCCGATTATGAAAATTATCTCCGCTATGAATTGAGAAATTGGGCAGAGAACATTCTCTACGATAAATGCACAATAGAACGAGGCATTTTTAATCCTGCTTTCGTTAAAACATTGATGAATCGGCATTTATCAGGATTAGAGGAATGGACTATCGGCAAAATCGCCCCGATAATGACTTATGAAATGATGCTAAGGCAGTTTTATGATGAATAATATGTTTTCTAAAATAAATCGTTGGCATTTTTTAATACCATTAACTCTACTTGCTATTAGCATGATTTGGATATTTTATCCGCAACCACAACAATCTACAATTCTTGTTGATATTCAACAACGAGAAGTGTTACGAGTTGGCTTGGATGCTAGTTTTCCACCTTTTGAAACGTTAGATGCTGATGGTCAAATTGTTGGTTTTGATGTGGATATTGCTCAGTCAATTGCTGATGATTTGGAGGTGGAACTGGAATGTGTCAATATAAGTTTTGATGGTTTATACGATGCTCTCAAAATTGGTCGGGTTGATTTACTCATTTCAGGTTTGCCTGTTGACCCATACTTGACAGAAGATGTGGCTTACTCGGTAAATTATTTCAATGCAGGGCAAGTATTAATCACCACTGCCCCAAACATTCAAGGCATTGATGATTTAGCAGGAAAGCAAGTTAATGTGGTATGGGGTTCTACAGGGGACATCGTTGCTCGTCAATTACAAAAAACCTATCCTGATTTAGTTATCATGTCGCAACCTGACATTGAAACAATATTTGGAGCATCAAACCTTGGTTTGGCTATTGTGGATGCTGTAAGTGCTTATGGCAAAAAAGAAGTCCATGTCATAACATATCTGACCAATGATTGGTATGCAGTTGCTGTTAAACTTAAAGATGATGATTTGTTGCATGCTGTTAATGATACCTTAAATCGACTAATCAAATCAGGGGAATTACAACGATTACAGATAGAATGGTTCTGATTTATCGAATACTCAACTCGATTGCTCCATCTATAAATATTTGCCCCGCTTCATCATGGAATGATAAACGATTTCCATTTACATCATACATGCCAGTTATTAAACGATATGTGCCTGGTGGTAAATCATTCGCTAGAAAAATGGCATGCCTATCTGAAACAATGGTATGAGTTGCCCAGTCCGTTGTTGGTTGTGAACTATTGGCAGGCAGTCCGTCATGCCCGCTAATAAATTTCCCATCTTCGGAGAGAATTTGCGTGAAAACGGTGTATGTATTTGTTTGTGATTGCGTTGCTTGCCAGAAAAGAAATACATCTACCATACTTTCCGTCATGTGATGATGATAGCTTATCAGTTCAATGCCGTTATCACTGTAAGCGATTGACTTGGCAGGGAAGATAGATTTATCAGGAGCATACAACGTCATCGTCCCCATGTTGACAAAACCAAAGCTTTGGTGCTCATGTTGCCATTCATAACGAACAATGACATGCCTCGATTTGTCAAACTCATTTTGTATCACCTTCCCATGCTCCCCTGTAGAAAATAACAAAACTGAATCATGGAGTAGGACAGGTTTCTTAACTTGCCTAATATTTCTTGTCGGTTCTATCGGATACAAAATATTTCCCCCTGCCAACTGAAGACGATAATCATCATGCAAAAAAGGGTACAACTCCTGATATAAAATCTGCTCGGTAAAAACCAAATTAAGGCGTTGTTTGGTTGCTTGTGTTTCTAAAAAAGTAATTAAATCAAGGTGTTGATGCACGTCTCTTTGAACACGATGGTAAGCAGAAAAGCACATGGGAATAACAAATAGCAATCCGATGATAAAAACGGTGGCTAAGGTGTAACGAAACCTTGTTAGCAATTTCATGGGATTAGCAAATGAGATTTCTGTTTGATTAAAAAATTCAAATGACAACACAATCCATATCAGCGAACGGACAATGACAATTGTAGTTAAGAGCCATGTTTCATTCGGCAGCATCACAAAAAAAATCGGTTGCTCAAACAGATTTAAAATAGTTAATGCTAAAGCATAACCAACACCGATAAGATTGGGGAATAACAAAATGATGAAGGGTAATACATAAACCACAAATTGAGGACTGTATCCTTTGGAATACAGTAAAAATAGAGTGATGGTCATGCCCATAAATGCCACTAGAGAACGAGGGCAATTATAATCAGCTCTACGGAAAAAGAAAAAACCGTAAATCATGGCAAATCCGATGGAGATAAAATCCCATGGTAAGGAACTCGGATAAATTGCAAATTGAGTTTCAAATGGGTCAAGCCGATTACCTGCTACCTGTCCAAAACCATAATATCCCTCCATTATTGCCCAAATTGTTTCCCATGACGACCGTCCTGTTACAACTCTGACAAAAGCATATAACCATTCGGGTGCTATCATGGCAAATGGAGCGATGATAATGAAAACGGTTATGATAAAGATGCAGATGTATTTTGTCCAAGCGATGATTATGTTTTTTAGAAGGGCAACTTTTCTAAAAAGTTGCCCTTCTTTCATGCATTTATCTGCCAAATATCGAGTCGCCACTCCAACGGTTAATATCGGGGTCAGTTTGACGGTGAATCCGATAGCACCTGCGACCGCCGCTTTGTATGGTTTGTCTGATATAATGAGATGAAGACTAAGCAATATAAAGAAAAGAGCGGCTCCATCAAAAAAGCCTAGCATGGCATAAACAGGCGGGAAAAGCCCCGCATATAACCATAATGCTGTCAGTCTTTTGTCATGCTGTGGAATTATTTTTTGAGCGAGGAGATATATCAAAATAAAATTGCCGATTTCAAAAATGAGAAAAACGAATCCGATGATGGTGATAAACCAAAAACGATGGTCTTCCCACATTGGCAATAGCAGTGAAAGTTTATAGCACCCAACTATTAGCCAAGCAATAGGCGGTGGCCATTCTAACCAAAAATTTAGGAAGGGATATAACCCATAATCTGAAAGGGAGGCTATGCCAAGATAAGTATCAAAATCAGACCAATCACGAATAAAACCACCAGGTCGAAGTTGTAGAAGGGTTAGAAAACGAAAGGACATGAAAAGAATTAATAGCAGTAAAAATTCTCGTTTGCACTCTGAATCATGTGGTTTGGTAGGTGATGTCATCTCGGCACCAATTCAATCTCAAAAAGCACAGGCCACCATTTACCTGTTACAAATAATCGGTCATGCTCCTCATCATAAGCAATACCGTTTAACACATCAACAGGATGATTAATTTCTACTCCTCTTAACAACCCCGTTAAATTGATTAACCCTGTTACATTCCCATTTTCAAGATTAATGCTAACAATTTGTTCAGTTTGCCATATATTGGCATACACTTCCCCTTTGATATACTCCAATTCATTCAATCTTGTAACGGGTTTACCATTGATATGGACATTAATTTGACCGATAAGCTCTAAAGTGTCAGGTGATAAAAAATAAATCGTAGCAGTACCATCACTCATGACTAAACGGTGACCGTCATGGGTCAATCCCCAACCTTCAGTTGGATAACGAAATTGCCGCAATAAAGCAAATGTATCTTTATTATACACAAAACCGATTTGTGATTTCCAGGTAAGTTGAATAATTTTATCTTCGTAAATGGTAAGACCTTCTCCAAAAAATTGTTTGGGTAATTCGTATATTTGCTGGACTTGACCTGTTTCTATAGCAACTTTACGAAGAGAAGATTGTTCATAAAGTCCTGTCCCTTCATAAAAAATACCATCCTCAAAAACTAATCCCTGCGTAAAAGCATCATGGTCATGGGGATACGTGGCTATGATTGTGTAGGTATAAACAGATATATTATTGGTAAAAACGGGAGTCTGCGTTGGTGTAGGGGTTTGTGTTGCGGTTGGAATGTGCGTTGGTGTAGATGTTGGTGCGTTGGTGTAGATGTTGGTGTAGATGTTGCTGTGATAGTAGATGTTGCCGTTGGACGGAAAAATGTAAAATTTGGCGAGGCACAACTTGATGAAACCACCAAAAATATTAGTAAGGAGATGTTGCTGTGATAGTAGATGTTGCCGTTGGACGGAAAAATGTAAAATTTGGCGAGGCACAACTTGATGAAACCACCAAAAATATTAGTAAGGATATTAAATTACGATGCATCATATGATTAAATATGTTCATATCTCCTCCACCCCTAGCCCATCACCCATAGGATAGGGGAATCTTACTCCCCATGTAACCGTTCACCTCCCCCATAGTAGGGGGCGTACGGCCCGCCCCTTACAACTAGCATTGAACAGCCCATCACCCATAGGATAGGGGAATCTTACTCCCCTCTCCTTGTAGGGGTGGGGTCAACAACGTTGATGTTTGTGGCAATGTGAAATAAAACACGCTACTTTTTCCGATTTCGCTTTTAACTCCTACCTCACCCCCTAATTTTTCCACTATCCGCCGTGCAATAGAAAGTCCTAAGCCATATCCTTCCGCTTTCACTTTGTCAAGGCGGGTAAATTCTTTGAACAAGGTAGCTTGAGATTCGTGGGACAAACCACTTCCATTATCACGCACCCAAAAACTGATGGTGCCATCTACTTGAGCAGTGAACCCTAATTGAATGTGAGGAGGATGCCCGCCATATTTTAAAGCATTGCTGATATAATTAATCCACACTTGCTCAATCCATGGAGCATGCCCCAATGCCGTTGCCCATGTGCTAGGATGAACAATGATACCATGATATTCGTCAATCATAGGTTTAATAAGTTTTTTGACTTTGGAAATGATGTTCGCCATATCCAGTGGCTCTAATATGACATTTCCTCTGCCCGTCCCAGCTAATAACAAAATTTCGTCAATAATACGTGCCGCATTTTTCCCTCCCTCCAAAAGTATAAAAAGTAACTCCTTGATATCTGTGTCATCCACATCTGAACAATAATCAATAAGCATACTGATAGAGGTAATCATAGCACTAATGGGATTTTTTAGGTCATGGGCAACCGTATGAGCAAAGGCATCTAATTCGGCATTTCGTTTTTCTAAATCTCTTTGCAAATAATGAATTGTCAAATGGGTTTTAACACGAGCTAAAACCTCTTCGGTTTGAAATGGTTTGGTAATATAATCCACTCCTCCTACCGAAAATGCTTTTACTTTATTAAATAATTCATCTGAAGCACTCATAAAAATAATGGGAATGTCATGTGTTTGCTTATTTGATTTTAAGTGTTCGCACACTTCATAACCGCTCATGTTTGGCATCATTATGTCAAGAAGAATCAAATCGGGACGACTTGACAAAACTGATTGTAATGCCAATATCCCATTGCGAGCTACAAGAACTTTGTAGCCTTTTTTGGACAAAATTTTCATCAACGATTTGTATCTTATCATAGCTAGGATTATTTATCAAATTTATTGAAGTATCTAAAAAATTAACTTTACCATGTAGAACTAGCAGGATGTCAGCACTACATGATTATATAAAGGAGCCTATAAATGACAACACCAAAAGGTGAATCCCAGTATATCTATGGTCTGCATGACGCGGGTGGAGAACAATTATTAATTTATAATGGACAACCCCGAGGCTGGATATTGATTACCGAAGCGATTCGAGCAACACCTCATGAAATGCATGGTTCGTATCATAACTATCAAGAAATTGCCAATAACGGATTTGGGCTTGTGGTTCGACTCAATTATGACTACGGTCCTGAGGGTACTATACCACGTCAAGAGGAATACGACAATTTTGCCACGCGAGCATCTAATTTCATTCGTAGTTCGCCAGGTTGTCATATCTGGATTATCGGCAACGAAATGAATTTTGAACGAGAGCAACCCCGTAAACGAGGAAGTAATGAGGCAGAAGTAATTACTCCTCGTCGTTATGCCGAATGTTTCAAAAAGGTACGCCATGCCATTCGAGGAGTAGCGGGTCATCAAAATGACCAAGTTATCGTTGGGGCAATTGGTCCCTGGAATGCTCAAACATCTTATGATGCTGACCCACATGGAGCATACAGTGCGAATAAAATCCCAAACGCTCCTGGTAGTTATCCTTATTTTGGATTCTTCGGAGATTTTATTAAATATCTAACTGACATATTGCTGGCAATCGGTCCAAATGATTTGGACGGCATAGCCATTCATGCCTACTCGCATGGCTATGATGCTAATTTAGTTTTCAGTGATGACAAGATGGGTCCTCCGTTCCAAAAATATTGTTATCATTTCCGTACCTACCGCGACCAGATGAACGCCATTCCTCAACAATTCCGTCATTTACCAGTATACTTGACAGAAGCAAATGGAGATACCAATCCCGATGGCACCAAGTGGCCCGATGTCAATAGTGGCTGGATTAAAAATGCTTATCAGGAAATCAACAATTGGAATCAGGCGGACAATCAACAAATCCGTTGTGTATTGATTTATCGTTGGATTGACCATGACGATTGGTCAATCATGCACAAGGGACAGGTTCATCAAGATTTACGTGATGCAGTTGCTTATGGATATACATGGAATCCCATTGTGCGTCCTGCCCCAATTAAAATTCCGACTGTAAAAGTGACCATTGAAAATATTAGTGCTATGTTGCCCAAACATCCTACGACTACTCCTTATCAGAGTCGAGATATATCTGCTATAAAGAGATTGATATTGTATCACAGTGTCAGCGGGGCTACTATTACTCCTAAAGCACTTGCCAATTATCATGTAAATAGTCGTAACTTTGCTGGTATCCGTTATCATTATTGTGTTACCAACGAGGGCAAAGTTTACCAAACTCAACCCTTAATGATTGTTTCACCACATGCAGGTAGTTATAGTCAAGAAAGTATTATTATCTGCTTAATTGGAAATTTCAGCGATAATCCCCCACCCACTAAACAGTTAGGTGGCACGGCATCGTTATTAGCTTATTTGCGGTCGGAACTTCATCTTGGAGAGGGCAGTGTTTTCGCCTACCGTGAACTTTCACATGTTGCCAGTCCAGGCGATACATGGACGGAATGGCGAACTTCACTCTTGAACAAAGTTAATGATTTGCTTAAAGAGGGTGTGCCTGTTACAGCACCAGCACCATCTCTTAGTCCGCCATCAAGACCCGTAGGAGGAGGGGTAATAGTTCATGATATTATCCATACCCTGCCCACAAATTCATCTAACCCTTCTTACCTTCGACGTAATCGGCGTGCTATTAAACGGATAATTATTCATCATACGGCAACGAGTTCCATGACAACAATTGAACGAATTGCCCAATATCAAGTTACCAATCGTGGGGTGTATGGTATAACTTATCATTATTGTGTGATGGCAGATGGTCACATTTTCCAAACTGAGCCACTTGAATCGGTTTCACTTCATGCAGCTGATTTTAGTCAAGATAGTGTGGGCGTGGCTTTGATTGGCAACTTTACACAGCAATTACCCCCACAAAAACAAATGCGTGCTACTGCTCAATTGATTGCCATGTTGTCGGCTCAATTAAATATACTTATTTCTGACGAAAATGTTATTGGTTGTCGTGAAGTGATAAGGACAAGCAGTCCAGGTAATACATGGCTAAATTGGAAACATATTATTTTACATCAGGCACGGAACTTTGTAAAATAGTTCAACTTATTTAATTTTCTATCTATTCATACTAGGAAAAATAAATATGAGAACAACTTTAATTGTCAACCCAAATGCAGGGCGAGGTCGCGGGGCTATAGTACAGCCTTACGTGACAAAAAAATTAACCGAATTTGAAATACCATTTAATATTGTCAAAACTGAAGTTCCTGAACAGGCAATTGATTTTGCATATCAAGCCGCTATCAATGGGAGCAAACGAGTTGTGGCAATAGGTGGCGATGGCACATGCAATGAAGTTATCAACGGGTTGCTCGCTGCTGCATCGGAGGGACATGACACAACCTTTGGGCTTATTCCTGTCGGTTCGGGAAATGATTTAGCTTATAGTTTGGGAATCCCGACCGACATTGAACAGGCATGTCTAGTGCTAAAGCATGGTTCAGAAATGGCTATTGACATCGGAAAAGTTACTGTGGATGGCAAATCACAATTTTTTGTTAATGCGGTTGGATTGGGATTCGATGGTGAAATGTGTGTAATATTGCGACAAACCAGACGATTACATGGCTTGTTGATGTATATCTGGTCGGCACTCATGGTATGGTTTTTCGGCAAATGGCCCACACACATGACGGTTATGTTAGATGACTCCACAATCCAACAACCAAACGTGCTGGTTAATATTGGCAACGGGTCACGTGTGGCAGGCGGGTTTTTGCTTGCCCCTGATGCTAAGTTAGATGATGGCATGTTTGATATAACAGTAGTTGGCAAAGCCTCACGACTTGGCTTGTTATTATTATTGCCAAGAATGTTAAAGGGAACTTTCCAACATCATCCTGTTATTTCCATGCACCGAACTTCGCATGTTCAAGTAGTTGCCAAAGATGGCATGGCAGCTCACATTGATGGCGAAGTTTTGTGTCAGCATGGTAGAGAATTTGAATTTGAGATATTGCCGAAAGCCTTAAACGTTTTGCAAAACAAAAAATAACTATCATACACAACTATTTTGCCTTTCCAATTAAAATCAGACATATTTTCTCCTAATCATAGTTTGTATTTGTTAGAAGAAACGAACATGTAATACCCCTTGGGTAGTCTGTCTTGTTAGCAATCTTACCAATTTGCAATATCTTTACCTATATAACGACCATAATTTTATTGCAATACTCTTTGAGTTGTCTGTCTTTACCGCACATGCTTGTTGTGGTTAAAACAAGAAAGGTTTTAAAAACCTTTCTTGTTTGACTATTACCTCGTATAACTTGTTCGATTAGTCTCGAACACGCTCTGCGACCACATCGCCAGCTACATCCATAACTTGGACATGCAATGGCATTTTTCCAAGAGCATGCGTGGAACAGCTAAGGCATGGGTCGTAAAGTCGAATACCATGCTCAATGCGGTTCATGAATCCTTCGTTCAATTCACGCCCATTAGAATAGCCTTTGGCAATTTGCAGAACAGTTTTGTTCATGGCTAAATTGTTGTGACCAGTAGAAACAATCAAATTCACATTTTGTAAAATACCATCTTCATCGACATGATATTCATGGATGAGCGTGCCGCGTGGGGCTTCCATCACACCAATACCCATCGAATTGTTTACGCCTGCCTTACTGCGAACATGCGTACTGATAATCTCAGGGTCTTCAAGTACTTCTTGAATCCGCTCGAGGGCAAAAACAATTTCAATCAAACGAGCATAATGGAAGTGGAAACTATTGGTAATAGGACGATTATTGTTACGTAATTGTCGGAATCGGCGAATCTCTCGCCCAGCTCGACTTGTGCCAGAAAAATCACAAACATTGATGCGGGCTAACGGACCAACCCGATACATGCCAGTTCCGTTAGTGTAGCCAAAAGGTTTGTAATACGGGAACTTAAGATAGCTCCATGGTTCAACAGCTTCCTCGATGATGTCACGGTAATTTTCTGGTGGGAATTTATCTTCTAATATTTTCCCTTCGCTATCCATCATCCGTAACACACCATCGTAATGCTCCAGACGACCTTCGGGTGTAACTAACCCTAAAAACAAACTTGGAAAATCACCATAAATTTGAACTTCTTTCTCAAATTGTTCAAATGAGTCTTTGAGTAAGTCTAATGCGATTTCAACGGTATCAAGTGCTTCAGGTATCCCGCTGGCAATCTTATCGCGATTTTCTTCAGAAAGCGGTTCACGAACACCACCAGGAACTGACCAACTCGGGTGGACACTTTTACCACCTAAAATACGAATTACATCTTGTCCAAATTGACGAAGACGAATCCCCTTACGAGCCACATCGGGGAACTTTTGAATAAGTCCCATCACATTACGTTGAAGCGGGTCACTTTCCATGCCTAAGAGTAAATCGGGAGCAGATAAATGAAAGAAACTTAAGGCATGACTTTGGATGTATTGTCCCCAATTCATTAAACGCCGCAGTTTTTCAGCCGTAGGTGGAATTTTTACCCCTAAAATGGCATCGCCTGCTTTTGAGGAAGCCATAATGTGGCTGACAGGACAAATACCGCAAATACGGGCAGTAATGCCAGGCATTTCCCAAAAACTGCGTCCTTCACAGAATTTTTCAAAGCCACGAAACTCAACCACATGGAAACGAGTATCCTCAACATTACCATCGTCATCTAAATGGATAGTAATTTTGGCATGTCCTTCGATGCGAGTTACAGGCTCAATCATAAGTGTACGTATCATTTTATTTCTCCTTTTGGTTAACCAAATGTTCTCATATCAACATCTAATGCGACAGGTTGCCCATTAAGCAGTGCTGTTACTGCCGCTAAAATACGTTTAGGATCGGGTGGACAGCCCGGAAGATGGACATCCACGTGAATAGCATGATGAAGTGGAACAACCTTTTCTAAAAGGTTCGGTACAGTTTCATCATCTTTATTACCAGGCGGTATTTCAAACTCATTGCCCCTATACACTTCATGCAACAGTTTATCTACATCCATATAGTTTCGTAGACTAGGTACATTACCTGTCACAGCACAATCCCCAAAACTGACCACAATTTTACTTCGTTCACGAATTGTCTTTGCCAGTTTGAGAGTGTCAATATTGGTTATTGCCCCTTCTACCAAAGTGACCACCACATCTTCTGGAAATTCTTTGACATCAGCAATAGGGCTATATACTAATTCAATTACGTTGGCTAAATCTATTATGGCTTCATCTATATCCAGGAAACTCATGTGACATCCTGCACAACCACCAAGCCAAGCCGTAGCTATTCGGATTTTGCCATTTGCTTGTTCACTCATATTTTTTCTCCTAAGATTAAATTAGTGAGTTTAGTAGTTAGTAAGTTAAAAACTCACAGACTCTTAAACTTCCTTTTCAATTCAATACCCTACCATGTTAATCCTTATTCGATTTTTGTCCAATTTTGACATGAGAATTTGTAAATTCAACAAAAATCTTGAGGAAACCATTCTCGTAATGATGTTCGTAATTTGTAGTGCCAACTTTGGATACGATGAAATATCATGTCAGTTCCTTATTTTGTGTACTATCTCTGATAATACCATAATTTCGTTGACGGTTATATTAAACATGTTTTTCATATTCACCAAACATGTAATCCAATGCTCCAAATAATTGCTCTGGCATGTGAATGGTGTATGCTCGAATATTTCGAGTGAATGTATCACCATGCAGTTTTGCAAATTGCCAAAGTTCTGATGTTGCTACCATGCCATAAATGGTGATATTTTCGTCGGCATTGATTTTTTGGCAAGCAATCATAGCTGCAAGGCATTGCCCCCAACCTTCGGTAAATTTTTCTTGTTTGGCTTCGGCAACGGCTAATAATGGATTGCCTACTTGATTAGTGGTAGTACCTTTAGATTTATTGGCAAGAAAATAGTCGGGTTCGCCTGTTAATTCATCTTTGTACACGAGTCGCCGATTGACCCACAATTTCAAATCCCTGTGTCGTTTCCATGCTTCACTCATAAATGGAGCTATCAGGTATTCGCGATAAAACATTTCGCTTTCCACATCGGCTTGCTTACTTAAAGCAAATTGAATATCATCTTGGTATAATTGTGGTAATTCAACCCTGTGATTGGGAACAAAATTTTCAAACCGATTGTAAATCGGATATTTTTTTTGCACATCTTCTACACTTTTGGAATCGCTAAATTTCATGGTGACATCCTTAATATAGAATGAGTCAAATTTATTGTAAGATAAACAAATACAATCGCCCTTCATCAATATCTGCTTGATGGGCAAGCTGGCTATTTGCTAACCAAACATGCATGGCTGATTCAGCATTGGTAGTTATTGCGGGGTCGCTGTCAAAAATCCACACCGCTTTATGATTTTGAGCTATGTTTGTCAGTAGTAATTCTGTTTTTAAGGTTACATTGTTGTTGGCATCGCTGTAATCATCCAACATAAAAAAGGCATGAGTATTACGCAAATAAGGATAATACCAATTATAAGTAGTATGGTCGTTAAGCAAAATAGCTTCTTTAACAGGTTGTTCACTTAGCCATGTGATTGAATGATGATAAGGACTTTGTTCTAGCCTCGAATCAACGTAGGTATGATAAAGTCGATTTGTAGCAGGAAACACCCCGACAATTAATATTGTCAAAATGACGATAAGTGCATTTCGCCTGAAACGGATTACTGTTTCAGTGTGTAGATGAGGATAGATTATGAGGCTAAATTCTAAAGCTAAAATAATTATTAATCCTGTTCGTATTAAAATAGTGGTCGCTAAAAGCCAATGTTCGTCAGGAAAAATGATAAAAAAGATATTGGATTCGATTATGTTTGTCGTGCTTAGGATAATGGCATACATTACCCCTCGCATGTTTGGCAATAGAATTGAGCTGAAAACTAACAGCCAAATAAGCCATTGGGGACTGTACCCCTTTGAATATAACAAGAACATGCAATATGTCAAGCCAGCAAAGGCAACCATGACATGCGGTTGTTGCCATTTGATGTGGCGGGTGTAAAGGAAGGTATAAATGAATGTAAAGCCAACTGTTATCCACAGCCAAGGGAGAGTACTTTGCGGCATTTCAGGTGGGGGCCATGTCAGATTCCGCATGTCCAATGGGATGATACCATAATCATAATTTCCCTCAAGTAAAGCCCAGACCGTTTCCCATGGCAATCGAAACCCCGTCATGCGAAATGGACTAAGAATTAAATCAGGATTGAGCTTGTAAAATGGATAGCCAATGGCAGTTACTGTTATAATAAAAACTGTTGCATACTTAGCAACTTCCCATAAATCAATATCCAAATTTAGCCATTTTATTTTTAGTCTTGCCCAAGTTGATTTTATAGGCATGACTCTGACTCCAAGTGGAATCAAAAGCAAAGGGATGAGTTTGACCATGAAACCGACTCCGCTAAAAAATGCACTGAGATAGGGTCGTCTTTGTATCAACAAATACAGGCTCAAAAGATAAAAGAAAAGAGGGTAACTCTCAAACCAGCCTGTTAGGGTATAAACTGGCACAAATAAACAAGCATAAATCCCGACAACTTTTAACGAGGCGTCATGATGTTTTTGGCTTGGATATAGTTTTAAGCTGATGAGATATATAAGGATAAAATTACCCGTCTCAAAAATGAGCAATGTTCCCCCGAACATCAATCGAAACCAGAGATGGTGAAATTCCCATGGAGGAAGCAAGTTACTTAATCGCCACATGTTAATCATCAGCGTGGGAAATAACGGCGGATAAGTTGTCCATAACGTTTTGTATGGAACATAGCCTTGCCTGTCCATTTGAGCAAATTCTTGATAGAAGTAATAATCACTAAAATCAAGGATATGCCCACCTGGACGATATGCCAAAAGGATGAAGGCTCGAAAGGTGATGAAAAGAGATAGTAGAAGAATGAAATTATAATGGCTGTGATAAATTGCACGTAATTTAGAAATCATGTGTTAAATCATTTGTTATTATACATCAATGTTATGTCCTGACTTGCTAAACAATAGGGAGTGAATAATTACCAATATTGGTAGGATGGTTAGACAAGAAAGGTTTTTAAAACCTTTCTTGTCTTGACTGTCAAAGCAAGCTTTGACGCTCCAGTAAGATATCTTTATGACCATTTTTGACAACTTCGTCACTTTGACATTTTGGACACTTAAGGTAACATTTTTTATTGTTCATGCTTTTATTATAGGCTTTATTATTCTTTTGGGCAAATCACTACTTTTTTAGGACTACCAAGTTTGCACTACCAAGATGGTCGCCATGCTAGGGGTGTTTAATGCTAAAACAAAAAACATGGCTTGGATATTTTTCGACATGATTTTCAATCACATGGTCGCACAATGGAGCATCAAATCGCTTGCTTTTTCATGTCAAAGCAAGCTTTGACGCTCCAGTTTATCTTGTCAAATAATAACATTGAACAGTCCTGAATAGTACGGCCGTACGCCCCTACAACTAGCATTGAACAGCCCTGCTAACGAGAGTGAGTGAATAATTACATTGAAGGAGACTCCTAGTAGGTAAATTTTGAACATTTTACTTTATTATTGCTGCTTCTAGCATAACATGCTATAATAACACCATCAACTTTATCATTCAAAAGGAGTATAAACAAAATGCAAGATTCTGTTGATTCAAAAAATGTAACCATTGATTCAAAGAGTACAAATAATGTACAAAATTTCGTTGATTCAATGAAAACAAATACAGGTGTTGTTGGCGAAATTATGGTCTTTTTATGGGAGCGAAAATTATGGTGGCTGATTCCCATGGTCACTGTGTTGTTATTATTCGGCTTGTTACTTATTTTCTCTACGGCAAGTGGGGTAGCTCCTTTCATCTACACTTTATTCTAAAGTAAGGACAAAATATGCCCGAAGGTTTATCAACTTTTTTAACAATTGTTACAATTATTTTATCAGGTGGAGTAATTTACGTTGCCATAAATCTCCCCAAATATAAAGATGACCCTGCCCCGCTATCTAAAAAAATATGGCATGTATGGAAAGGGTATGGTCAGTTTTTAGGTAATTTATTAGCCCGTGTTGTTTTAACTATTTTTTATTTTACGATTATGCTTCCTTTTAGTTTAGGTTCTACACTATTTGGCGATTTGCTCAAAATTAAGGGAAACCGAACAAAGTATTGGATTCCTCGTGAAGAACATGCCTTAACAACTATCAATGATGCTTCCAGACAATTTTAAGGTAAACACAAAAAGGTTTTAACTATTTCGTAGGGCAATGTCTTTGATGTTTTGCCCTTGTATCGAGGGCGACTACGATGAGATATCCCTACTCATCTAATTAATTCATGCTAACAAGGTATAATAATTTATGTACATACTTGGTGTTTCTTGTTATTACCATGACTCATCTGCCTCTATCATCAAAGATGGGGAGCTAATTGCGGCGGCCGATGAGGAAAGATTTAGCCGTAAAAAACATGATAATGATTACCCAAGCAAAGCAATTCAGTTTTGCTTGAATTTTGCTGGCATTACAGCTGATGAACTTGATTATGTCGTTTTCTACGAAAAACCATTACTAAAATTTGAACGAATTTTATTAACGACGCTTAGCACATTTCCAAAGTCATGGGGAGTCTTTCGAGAGTCCATGATTGCTTGGTTTAATGAAAAATTGTGGATTAAGAGTCAGCTACAAACCCAAATTGGAGTACCAACCAAAAAGATTTTGTTTGTAGAACATCACCTTTCCCATGCGGCAAGTGCTATGTTTTGTTCTCCATTTGAGGAATCGGCAGTGCTAACAATTGATGGCGTGGGAGAATGGACAACGGCTGCTATGGGACATGCCACCGCAACTTTTGATGGCAACGGTACAAATTCCATTACACTCAACAAAGAAATCCGTTTTCCAAATTCATTAGGATTAATTTATTCGGCATTCACGGCTTATCTTGGTTTTCGAGTGAATAACGGAGAATACAAAGTCATGGGTATGGCTCCTTACGGTGAGCCGAAATACATGGACGATATTTACAAAGTCATGAAAGTGGATAGTGACGGTGGTGTGGAGTTAGACATGAATTATTTCTGTTTTCATCATTCCACCTCACAAACATTTAATCATCGCTTTGAAGAACTCTTCGGACCTCGCCGTACACCCGAATCAGAATTTTTTACATTAACCACCCATCCCACTAAAAACCATCCCGATTGGACAGATTCAGTCGCAACTCAGAATCAATATTATGCAGATATTGCAGCTAGTATTCAGCGTGTGACCGAAGATACTATATTAAAAATGGTGCAAGCCGTTCATACTGAAACAGGTTCTAAAAATTTGGTTATGGCGGGTGGTGTCGCCTTAAACAGTGTGGCAAATGGGCGAATTGTTCGTGAAGGTCCGTTTGAAAATGTGTTTATTCAACCGTCTGCTGGTGACTCTGGCACATCATTAGGGGCAGCATTATATGTTTACCATGTGTTGTTGGGCAAACCACGAAAATTTGTCATGGAGCATGCCTATTGGGGAGCTGAATACTCCGAAAATGACATCATGGAAGCTATTAAACAAAGTGGCTTTGCGTTTGAACATTTCACTCGAATAGATAGACTCCTAGACCGAGCAGTGGATGCTATTCTTAATGAAAAAGTGATAGGTTGGTTCAATGGACGATTTGAATGGGGTCCACGAGCCTTAGGGCATCGTTCTATTTTGGCTGACCCGCGTAAAGAAGAAATGAAAGAAATCGTGAACACAAAAATTAAGTTCCGTGAACCATTTCGCCCATTTGCTCCAGTTGTTTTGGAAAATAAAGCACATCACTATTTTTCAACCGATAGATTGGCTGAAAATCACTTAGCCCGTTATATGCTGATGGTTTCTCCAGTCGTAGAAGATAAACAAGACAAAATGCAAGCTGTATGTCATAATGGCACTGGCAGATTACAAACAGTTCGCCGTGATTGGAATCCACGTTATTACCGCATCATCGAAAAATTTGGTGAAGCGACAGGTGTCTATATTTTACTAAATACATCGTTTAATTTACGTGGTGAACCAATTGTCAACACACCTGAAAATGCCCTAAACACTTTTGCTAAATCAGATATTGACCAATTGGTCATGGGTGATTTTTTGGTGCGAAAGCCATAGACTAAAATCAGACAAGAAAGGTTTTAAACCTTGTGAGAAGGGGACATTATGTAAATAAAAATCTTTTTTGTCTTCACCTTAATTTAACCACTATCCAAAACAATAATTTTCATACACACTATGTCCCAATTCACCCTAACAAATGTTTCCCAAATATTAGCTCAACAAGTTTCAGAGAGTTTAGCATGTCAGGTTATTGATTCTTCTCGACCTGATTGCGGAGCATTGATTTGCTCCACTTGGGGAATGAATACACCGATGCATTTGGATACGGCTTCACTGATTGCTGGATTTGCATATCTTTATCTGACAACTGTAAAGGCTTATGGGCATGCCCCATCAGTCGAGGATACGACTACCTTACTTAATAGAGCAATTTTAGCCGCCGACTATCTTTTACGGATTCAGCATGCCAATGGCTTGATAGACTCACCAAACTACGGTCATCTACCTGGCATCGAAACTACATTCGCTGTACAACAACTTTGTACCATCTTAGAATTTGGTCGCCCATTGGCAAAAGATAATGAAGTCTGGCGGGATTTTTTAAAGCGTTTGGGACAATTTGTCTATCGGGCAGTTAAGGGGCTGCTGACAATTCATGCTGATACATGCCCATATAAATGGGTAATTGCTTCCGCTTTAGTACAGGCAAAAAGTGTGTTTTCTGACTTAAATATTGAAGATGTTTTGAAGTCATATTTAGACGCGAAGGATGATGCCACACATGAAGAATCGTTTATTCGGTATTACACTGATTTTCAGGATGATGTCTATAACCGTTCTTTGCTAATCCTCAATGATTATCTAGGTATACCTAAATTTCAAGAGGCGGTCGAATCCAACTTAAACTTCAATTTGTACTTGTTTCATGCTAATGGTACCATTGAAACAGATTGGGGAAATTATAAAAAAGAAAATAATCATGGTCATTCAAATGCGTGCATTGATGCCATAGAAAATAAAAGAGATAATCAAAACAATGTTCCTCTTGGTCTAGCAGTGTCATATCTACATAGTGCATATCTAAATCCCAACCCTAGTTTTGTTGGTGCGGCACATGCATTGTGGAATAGCAGGAAGTCGCATGGCTTAAGCAATTTGAATTGGCTATGTTATATTCTTTTAAGATATGGTGAGCCGTTATCAGCTTCTGAATCAATACCATACAATTATGCTAAATATTTTCCAAATAATGGTTTGTGGCGAGTGCGACACGGACTGTTGAGTGCCTCATTTTTTCGAGGGAATGTTAATCTTCTCAAGTTGCAATATGGACATGCAAAACTAAATAACCTACATGTGAAACAATATTATTTTGGTAGAGAGTATTTCGTTGGTGATATATTTACAGTTGAGGGAGATACAGCAACATTCAGGTCTAAACATCTGCGGTCTGAGGATATAAAACATTTGCTATCTGGGGATGATTATACTAGTGAATTGATTGTGCAAAAAGTGATGGGTGGGTTTGAGTTACGATTCAGAACACTCGTCCACATTGAACAAGTTACTATTCAAATTGCCTTTGATTTTCCCGAAGGGGGTATATGGGAAACAGAAAACATGTGCTTACAACCACAAGCAGGGCAGGTTTTATTTCTCAAGCAAGGTCTTGCCACAATGCGTTATAAAAATGATGTTATTCAGATTGGACCCGGTGCAATGGCACACCATATTTATCACATGGAAGGGGTTGATTCCTCACCTCATAATGTGCGGGTACTTTTTACCTTCGTTACTCCTGTTGACCACCGTTTTTCGATACGGGTTTATCGAGGGTTATGAGGGTAGTGTTTTCAAGGTCAATTTTGTGCAATAGGGCAAAAAACAAAAAATCGGGGCGACGTTACGGTTTATTCTCTGCTGTTCCTACAGGCACCAGTTGAGTTGCCCCAAAAACAGGTCGTCCATTCCGCTCATAAAATGCTTCCAAAATAGTCTCTTCTAATTCTAAAGGATGATACAAAGCCTTAAAATTCTGACTGCGGTCGAATATAACTTCATCAGGAGAACGCCATAGAAAAATTGTCTTTTGTTGTGATTGTAGATGAGGAGTAATCATTTCCTCAAATTGGCGGGTATCATGCCAGTCATAACCGAAAGATTCAATGGGGTTGACATGTCCATGTGTCAGAAATGTAACTGAAGCACTCAATCCCCAATCCATTGCCATTACATCCCCGTCAGCATTTTTTTCAAGCCAGGTTGCCATGTCATAAACGGCATCTGAATGGTCACTCAAACCACCACTTTCAGTCAATGCTTGATGATAATGCCATGTTGTTTTTGCTTCGGTGATGAGGAGTAATATCAGGGTAACAATAACGATTATGTTCACACGGTATGCGTTGGCATGACGGACAATTTGAGCGGCAACAGTGGCAATGGCAACCGCTGGCCAGACCATGATAACTGCAAAATGAGTAATCCATAAAGCAGACACGGTGACAATACTTTGCATGGCTACCAATCCGATAACAACAAAAGGCACTAGGCTAATGATGTTTTTGTGTTTGATTGCTAACCATACGCTCAAACAAAAAGCAATCAAAAAAATACTAGGCATGAGAAAATTGGTATAAATATTTCCCAAATACCACAAATGTCCACTATCTAACAATGTGCCTAGTTGAACCAGGCGAGTATATAGATTGCTGAAAATATCGGTATTATCCGTACCATAATATGAAGTCGTCGTATTTTGAGCAATGCTTTGCCATGTTCCTGTAGTTTGTAGATTATATAATATCAGAGGCAGGCAACCAAGCATACCCATCAAAACTAACCCCAGATAGGACATGTAAGATGCTTGTCCATTTTTCCAGAGGCAAAATGCCTGTGATGCCCGTGCTACTAGGAAGCCTCCGAACAAAGCAACTATCAACCAGATAAACAATAACTTAGCATACAATCCCAAACCAAACAAAAATGCACCTAGCAAAGCAAACTTATACGAGCCGCTTCGCCACCATCTCAACCAACACCAACTTGCCCCCATGCCGATACCTGTTCCAACGGCGGTAACAAAAATTCCTTGTCGAGTCCAAAAAATAAATGTTGGGTTGACAGCTAATAAGGCTATAGCTATTAAGCCTGCATCAGGAGTCCAAAAGCTTAAACCTTTATGGTTAATGCAAGAAAGGTTTTTGAAAACCTTTCTTGTCTGACGATTAAGCTCTGATGTAAAATGGTATGTCAACAAAAGCGTTATCCCACCAACAAACACAGCATAAAGCCGCATGCTAATTACGTTGATACCACCGATTACAAAAAATGGTAAAACGCCATAAGTATTTAATGTTCCGATATAATCTTGTGTCATCAAAGGAAATTGGACATCAAATAAAGTGATAGTACTGTTTCGAAAAGCATAAGCAGGTTGGCTTTGTAGAATCTGCATAGCAGGGACAACTTCAAAGGCTTCATCGTAGTGTAGACCTGGTAAGGTGAGCTGATACAGAGTGGCAATCAAAAAAATTACCATGATGAGAATCGTTATCAGGACATGGGAATATTGTTTAATCTTGAGCCAAAAGTTTAACATCATCAACCATTATCTCATAAATCCAGCCCGAAGCATAAAGACGAATGTAACGAATGTAAACAGGTTTGGAGTTGTCCAATGTTTCCAATAGATTTTCAGATTCGTAAGGATACCATAGAAATCGGGTAATATTTTCGCTAGAATTATTTGCCTGATTATAAAGAATATAATTTTCAAGGGGCGGCTCATAGTAAAAGCCATGATGCCAATCACGGTCATTTCCGTTGGCATCTTTGTAAGCTAAATGAATCATCATCGGAAATTCACTGCCGATACTTCCTCCACCTTGTAAACTTTGATAAATCAGCCGAATATCTGCATTGATATGCAACGATTGAAAATCTCGTACATCCTTATCAATCCATTGCAGTACACTAATTTCAGCATGGATATTATCAACGCCATGACTATAAAAATGTAACACAGACCGTCCTGTAGAAGAAGTTATATTTACGGTAGTTGTCACTATTTCAGAGTGAACAAAAGAATCTATTTCCCATGTTCCATCTAGTTGTGAGTTAAAATCACTATTTCTGATGAGATTTTGTTCGGCAACCATTGCCTCAGAAGGCGGTTGGTCAGCAAATATCGTGCTACGTTGACCTGTCTTCAAGATTACGGTTTCATTTTGGGCATGCACATCAGCTTGACCTAGACGTGCAGTTATTTGCGTTTGATTAATATCCGATTCAACCGCATAGCTACCGGGTATGATATTTGTTTCACTGTGTAGTGTTCTTACTAAAAATGTGCGTTCCGCATTGGCTTCAAGGATGGTTGCTCGGATACGTCCTCGAACAACAAGAATCTCAACCGCATCCAAGTAAGGACTCAATCGAAAACGGTATCCCAATATGTGCAGGAGATTATTAAAACGGTAATCCTCTATTTTTTGAATAACAACACTGGTGTTGTTGTACAATGTGATACTATTCCCATCAAAAAAAGTTACAACGGCTTGAGCAGAATTATCTGTAGAAACAAGAGTCCATTCATTCACTGCCAAACTCGTTCCATGTGTAACAGGCGTGGAAAATTCATCCCTTAGTTTTTTTGCTAACACCGTTCCCTGTGCGGAAGTAACTGTTACGGTATGTGGTGCTATAGCATTAGCAATATACCAAGCAATGCTTGAGGGAAGGCTAATAGTAAATAGACAACACCCTAAGCATGAAAACAACATAACCGTCCATGCAATACGCTCGGGATTTTTATGCACGAATGACATCCTTCATCAGCTATTCGGGTGACATTCCCCATTGAACAGTTTCCACACATCACAGGTTTTACCATTTTCATAAGTGCATGTTCCCTGTTCTTCTTCTGTATTGCTATTATCTGTAATAGCATACTCACCGCCAGTAATAGCACAAAATCGAGAGGCTGGGGTAACGTAGCCTGTTGTTTTTATGCCACCAGCAGAACATTCGCCGCGAAACATAGCCCACTCTTCACATGCCATGCCATCTTCAAAAGAACAAACTCCATATTGTCCGCCATCGCCGAGTGTTTCAATTGTAAGTGTGCCACCACGCTCAATACAGTTTGTGGAAGCAGGATTGGCAAGCTCGACTGGTTCTTGTTCGTCAGCCGTTGGTTGAGGTTCTTTTTCTGATGAAGTATCTGTACAAATTCCTGTTGTATCATCTTCTTCATCACCACAATTTTCGGAAGCAGGTTCAACAACTTGAGTAGGTTTTTGTTCATCTTGGGTGGTATAATTATTCATGCCTCCTCTTGTTAGCCCAACACCTGACACCTCCATCCACATGGAGAGGGGAATTGGGTGCTAGGGAGGTGAATGATTATATATTTCTGCATCTTAGCATGGAAACAGATTATTTGCAAAAATGGAGCAAGTTTTTATACTTAATTGCTGATTTTGCTTTAACATAATCTTGTGTTATAGTAGCTTCAATATGACTAAACGAGTTGTTATAACTGGACTTGGGGCAGTTGCCCATGTTGGAAATACAGTTACCGAAACATGGCATGCCCTCAAAAATGCTACACCAAATACGGCTGGTTTTGGGGGACATAATGCTAGTTTGGTGTTTGGAAGGTATTGAGATTGTCCTCAAGTGAACAGAACATTATCTAATCATTTTTTAAACTATTTTTGCAAATTACACCGTTTACGATTAAAATTAGAGGTAGTTGAAATTGTTTACATTACTGGAGAATGAAATATGAAATTGTGTATCCCAATCAAAAAAGACGATGGCTTTGAAAGCATCGTATTTTCGCATTTTGGTTCTGCACCTGCTTTTTTACTGTATGACACTGAAAAAGAAGACATGAGAATTGTTAGCAACTCCAACCAACATGATAAACATGGCACATGCCATCCTATCAGAGCACTTGGTAGCGAAAAGGTGGATGTTGTCATAGTTGGTGGAATCGGGAGAAGAGCCATAAGTAAATTTAGTCAACAACCCCCCACTAGAAGTGGGAGGCTTGCAGGAGCAATCCTACAGGCTCCAAGTTGACCAGACTCAGCATTTTTTAAGTGCTACGTTACCGTAGAAAGCTACAACAGGTACGGCAGGGTGCTTCTC
>NBMH01000133.1 GCA_002084875.1 Anaerolineaceae bacterium 4572_78
TTTTGTTGGAAATGATTTTAAGTCAGACAGTTTTTCGTAAGATACCGTAAACGGTAATGGCAAGACAAGAAAGATTTTTAAAAACCTTTCTTGTCTGATGATAATCGAACAGTTTTTCGTAAGATACCGTAGTTTACAAACAACGGAGTCCCCCACTTGCTTTTTCATGTCAAAGCAAGTGTTGACGCTCCAGTAATTGCTATCGGGAATTACTGTCCTACTCCACCGTAACCGATTTTGCCAAGTTGCGTGGTTGGTCAACATCACACCCACGCCGCACTGCCAATTGGTAAGCTAATCGTTGCAATGGCAAGGTGGCTAGAATCGGCATTAACAGCTGGTGCGATTTGGGAATAGATAACACGTAATCCGATAATTGAGCGATACGTTCGTCACCCTCGTTGCAAACAGAAATAACAATACCGCTACGGGCTTTTACCTGTTCAATTTGGCTGATCATTTTTTCGTAGACATTATCTTGCAAGACAATCGCTACCACAGGCATCATCTCATCAATCAGGGCAATGGGGCCATGCTTCATCTCGCCAGCAGGATAACCTTCAGCATGGATGTAGCTAATTTCCTTTAACTTCAATGCCCCTTCCAGAGCAATTGGATAATTAATTCCTCGCCCAAGATAAAGGAAATGTTCCCTATCATGAAACACGTTGGCAATTTCCTCATAATTTTCATCTTTATTCAAGATGTACCCTGCTTGGTCGGGTAAGGCTAAAATTGCTTGGGCTAATTCGACACTCATTTCGTTGGATAGTGTTCCTCTAGCTTGCCCTAATTTCATTGCAAATAACAATTGGTCAAGTAGCGAAGATGTAAATGCCTTCGTCGAGGCAACGCCAATTTCGGGGCCGGTGTGCATCAATATAATCCCATCGCTGATACGTTGTACCGCACTACCGATGACATTGACAATACTAACTAACTTTGCTCCACGCTTTTTTGCCTCGTTCATTGCCTGCAAGGTATCAGCCGTTTCCCCGCTTTGACTGATAGCTAAAAGAACCGTATCATTATCAATCACTGGGTCACGATATCGAAACTCGCTGGCATAATCTACCTCAACGGGAATACGAGCTAACTGCTCTATCATGAACTTGCCAACCAAACAAGCATAAGAGCTGGTACCACATGCTACGCTGATAATGCGGCTGATATTTTTTGCCGCCGTCGCCGATATATTCAGTTCAGGCAAGGATATTTGACCCGTTTCAAAATCGACCCGTGTACCAATCGTATCGGTCAAACTTCGAGCCTGTTCGGCAATCTCTTTTTGCATGAAATGCCGATATTTTCCTTTTTCAGCACTGACAGGATCCCATGCAATTTCTGTGATTGATTTGCTAATAGGTTCACCTGCCAAATCGCTAAACTCCACTCCATTTGTAGTCATGACGACCATGTCCCCATCTTCCATGAAAATCATCTTACGGGTGTGTTCTAGGATAGCAGGCATGTCAGAAGCAAGGAACATTTCATCCTCGCCGACACCGATTGTAATTCCACCCGCATTGCCTATACGAGCCGCGACAATTTTGTTTGGTTCAGCTTCATTGAGGGTGACAATAGCATTCGCCCCACGAATTTTTCTAAATGTAAGGCGACAAGCTTCGACAAAGGAATTTCCTTCATGCAAGAATTTGTCAATGAGATGAACAATAACTTCCGTATCGGTATCAGAAGTAAAGACATGTCCTTCGGCAATCAGTTGATTTTTGAGGGAGATAAAATTTTCGACGATGCCGTTTTGAATGACGGCTACGATTTTGTTTTCATCAGTGTGAGGGTGAGCATTTCGCTGACTGGGTCTGCCATGCGTCGCCCAGCGCGTATGCCCGATAGCGACATGACCATTCATCGGGGATTCGACGAGCATAGATTCTAGATTGCTCAATTTGCCTTCATCACGACGAATAGTGATTTGTCCTTTTTGAATAGTGGCGATTCCTGCCGAATCATAACCACGATATTCTAATCTTTTTAATCCTTTAAATACAACATTTGTAGCCTGGCGTGGACCAATGTATCCAACGATACCACACATTGTGTTTCCTCCATTTATGGTTGTTATTTGCAATCTATATGGAATAAGAATTTAATAACTTGAACATTCAGTAAAAAACAAACCTGTCGATTATACCACAAATTGTACTATATTTCAAATTCATGCACCATATTTCAACTTTGTCTTGGCTGTTCTGCCAACTTGCTTAATGAACATAGTGGCGATTTTTTGCATTTTAAGCTGTTATGCAGTACAATATGAATTATTGTGTAGTGAATATAATTGTATTTTGGGAGATTAGATAATGAAGTATATTTTTAAGCATGTATTAATGCGAGATGCGGCTTATCATGTACAAATGCCGCGCTATCTGAAAGATTATCATTGGCGAGCAGCAGAAGCTATTGAAACCTTGCATGCCGATAATTTGAGTGCCTACTATGGCAATTTGGCTTATCATTATGAGCAAGCAAGCATAATTGATAAGGCTATTGAATATTTGCAAAAGGCAGGAAATTATGCTCAATCAAATTATCAAAATCAACAGGCTTTAGATTTTTACGATAAGCTACTCAAAAATCTAAATGAGTTTCAGCATGACCCCGATTTAGAAATTGATACCTTGTTGAAAAAAGGGGCAGTATTGTCAACAACAGGTCAGTTGGTCGCAGGTCAAAATACCTTAGAGCAAGCTCTGCACTTGGCTGAAAAATTTAATAATCTTCATAGCATGGGAGAAGCCTATACTGCACTTGGTGAGCTTTTTTGGCGGACATGTAATTATGACCAAGCTATGACATGCTATCAACATGCTCGCCCCTTATTTGTAGATATGGAAGATAGGAAATCATTTGTTGATATGAGGATGGGTATTGTTCATTTTTATCAAGCTAACTATGATGAGGCTATGGTTAAATTTGAGAACCATTTGCATGTATGTGAATCATTAGGTAACAAAAAAGAGGTTTCAATGGCACTTAATAACATAGCTTCTGTTAATAGTGCCAAAGGTGATTATGATTTAGCAGTAACAAATTATGAAAAAGCACTGGCTGTTACTAGGGATATCAACGATAAACAAGGTATCGCTACAATCATGGGCAATTTGGGAGCACATTACCAAGATAAGGGGGATTATGACATAGCTATTACATATCTTGACCAAGCAATTGCTATTCATCAAAAGGTCGGCTATGTGTATGGACTGACATATTGGTTTTTGTCTAAAGCAAATTGCCTGTTGGATAAAGTGCAACTTTCAGAGGCGAAAGAATTGGTAAATGAGTGTATCCGATTGTCAAAAGAATGTTCAATGTCTAGCAATCTTTCTAGTGGACAAATCCTTTCAGCTAAGATTGATTTTGCTATGGGACAAGAAGACACTGCTATTCAATTTCTTCAAGATATGTTGACCGAAACCAATGATGAAATAAAAAATGCATTATTGTATTATGAATTATGGCACATGACCAAAGATGAATATCATCGGCAGGCATCTTTGGAGTGGTTTGATAAGGCTAAAATTAGTCCGATAAATAAAAAATACGATAAGCATCTTATCAAATTGCGGGGAATCGTACTCCCCTCTCCTTCGTAGGGGAGGGGTCGGGGGTGGGGTCTACTAACGAGAGGGAATCTGATATTCTAATTTATTTTTCAAATAACTTTAGTTAAATTTGTCATGGAGGTTTTAAGTATGATAACAACATTAGAACTAAACGAAATTAAACAATATGTCTTGCGTGAATTACCGCGCGTATTGGAGCAAGACCCACAATTTATCACGTTTGTCAATGGCATGCTCAATGGTCGTTTTCCAAATCGCGATGAGTTTGCACGTCTCTTAGATGAGGTCAAACTCCTAAGAGAAGATACGAACCGCCGCTTTGAGCAAATGCAAGAGCAAATTGACCGCCGTTTTGAAGAAGCTCGCCAAGAACGGTTATACATGCGGCGTGATATTGCTAAGATTCAAGCTGGGCAAGTAAATATCATCAAGCGGCTTGACCACCAAGAAGCATGGTTCAAAGTGATTTTAGGGGAAGGACGACGTGACAAAGGCAAAGATAGCGAAGATTTATTTGCTGTAGGTCTTAGTTATGGTTTGAAAAATCCTGATATAACTTCTGAGACAATTCGGCTACGTCAAAAACTGGTTGATACTGATGGGCTTGTTTTCAAAAAAGGTTATGAAACAGAAGTTGATATTATTGCTGAAGATGGTAAACTTATTGTATTTGAAGTCAAAACTACAGCTAGACCTGGCGATGTAGGTATATTCGCTTTGAAGGTCGAACTGGTTACACATCAAAACCCAGATAAAAAGGTAGAAGGTGTGTTAATATCCGTAGCAGCCGAGCCTGAAATTCGTGAACGTTGTCACCAATATAATTTACGGTTAGTTGAGTAGCCAAATGAGGTGATAAAGGAGTAAAAAATGCTGTTAATTATGAAGTTACCTATAGAAAATCAGAAATGTCTAAAACATGGAATGAGTATATTTTGTGGACATTATCCCGCATCAATGACTGTCATGCCAAAAGCATGCTCCTACATCTGAATAAGTATTCTGACCGCTATTGGACACCACGTGAATTGAAACAGGTTCTTAATCTGGATATTGATGAGGATAAGAGGACAAAAACCAAAACGGGTTTGAAGTTAATCAAAGATTTCCAAGAAAAGATAGAGGCTTATGCCCAACAATTCCCTGATGTCGTAATCTTACTTGCATTTTTGTCACTAGGAGGCTTCACTGATGAGGCAATGCAACAATGTCAATCAGTTGGTATAGCCACTACCGAAGGAATTACATTGCAATTAAATCTCTAAAATAAGGTGAACGGTTAAGGAAATTTAATCATGATACATCCTTTGGTATTGTAATGATAAATGATGTACCATGCCCAACTTGGCTAGTAACATCAATTGTGCCACCCAATTTCTGTGTGACCAAATTGTAAACTATATGCATGCCCAAGCCTGTGCCGCCTTTGCTCCGTGCCGTCGTAAAAAATGGCTCGAATATTTTACTTAATGTTTCATCATCCATGCCACAGCCGTCATCCTGATAAATAATCTTGACATGCTCGTCATCCTGCTCAATATGAAATTGCATGTGACCATATTCATCTTCTTGGTAGGCATGATTGATAGAATTTGTTATTAAATTGGTAAGCACTTGAGCCAATGACCCAGGATAGCTTTCGATTTGGATAGCATCATCTCCATGATATTCGATAGCATGTCCTGTTCGATGTAATCCCAACCCTAAACTCGACACTGTTCTTTCAATGTAATCCCTCACATGAAAAGCACGTTTCTCCAAACTCGATTGGTCAACGGCAACTTGCTTGAAGTTCTGCACTAAATCGGCTGCTCGTTGTAAATTTTCCAAAATCATGCTACAACTTTGACGAGTACGATTTAGATAGGCATTTAAGGTTGACCGTTTCAAGCCTGATTTTTTGTATGCTTTAATAAATGATAAAGTTTCATCGTTTAATGTTGAGGCAATCGTCACCCCTAATCCAACTGGGGTATTGATTTCATGAGCAATCCCTGCCACTAAGCCACCAAGTGAAGCCATCTTCTCCGATTCGACCAATTGCTTCTGTGTAGTACGTAATTCTTCAAGGGTTTGGGTTAATTCATGATTAGCTGTTTCGATAATTTCATTTGCTTCAGCTAAGGCAATTGCTCGTTCCTGCACTTGCTGGAATAATCGCCGATTTTCGACGGCAATCGCCAACTGTCCTAGCATGGATAAGACAGGCTTAATTTTCTCATGCTCAAAAAGATACGGTTCTTCTCCTTCCAACATCAATGAGCCAATTTGACAAGCATGACTATACAATGGCAAAATAGCCATTGCTTTGATATTCAGTTGAGTTGTTAGGACTACCGTTGCTTGGTCAGTACGTTCATCGGTTTGAATATTTTCAATGAAGATGGGTTCTGGACTTATCATCAAATTAACCACTGTAAATATTTCACGCGAGAGGCGGGTGCCGATTGTAGATGGTTCAGTGCCATACCCACTGTACCAAGTTGCCTCGATAACAATCGCTTCAGGTTCGTCATGCTCATCGTATTCAAAGACAATGAGAATGGCTCGATTAATTTCAGGAATATTAACATTTTCAACCAATGCCGCAATCAACAATTTCAACCGTATATTCCTCAAGTTTAGCTTGTTGAGTTTGCAAAACTTCTGCTTGATGTTCTAACAGCTCATTCTTCTCATGCAGTTCTTTAGTTCGTTGTTCAACCCGTTCTTCAAGATGTTCATTTAATTCGCGGACTTCGGTCTCGGCTCTCTTTCTTTCATGGATTTCATCATTCAAAACTACAATTTGTTGTTTAATGGCATGACGCATGGTATCAAAACTACCAGCTAACATGCCAATTTCATCACTGCTGTATATAGTTATTTCTTCATCTAAATTGCCTTGAGCAATGATGCTAGAAACTTGGGTTAAATTTTTCACGGGTTTGATGATAATCTGCTCAATTAAAACGAATAACGTTAGGACAATGAAAGCCAATAACAGCACAGTTTGTATGAGTAGTAACTGCAATTCGGTTCGGTAAGCCTTAGTAATGAAGCGGTCGCTCATGTAAACGGTTACGATGCCTAAGTCTTCGTTATCCTTGCTAATATCTTGTTCTTTTTGGATAAAGCCTTCAATCGGCTTGGATTCTGTTATTTTCTCAATTTGCCAATCATCGTTGCGAGTGGTCATGAACGTTGTGACATCACCAGTAGACCTTTTCACTTCAATGGCAAGTACATTGTCATTTTGCATTTCACCATGCATGAATGTCCACACATCGTCATCATCAAACGACCACATAGGTCCCGCCAAAGCAAGAGAAAGACGTTCCGCAATTGCCGTTGAAGTGGTATCTAGTTCTTGGTTGAGTTTTTGCCATGTCTGGGAAATTTTGTATCCCCCAAAGCCCAACAATATAACTGTTACAACAATAATAATAATACCGTTGATTTTCAAACTTAATAATAATCGCATGAGTTTCATCCTTTGGAATCGTAAAGATTCTAATTAAGACAAGAAAGGTTTCCGAAAACCTTTCTTGTCTGACCATGTTATTTTGTATATTTATCCAAAATCGCCTGAATTTTACCCTCCTTCTCCAATTTGGCAAA
>NBMH01000134.1 GCA_002084875.1 Anaerolineaceae bacterium 4572_78
TTCGGCTGAGAATGTCCCCTTTGGAAAATGCGACCCCCATTTGGCAAATAAGATTTGCTTATTTTGCAAAGTAATTTTTGTTCTGTTTCCCATGTTAAAAACATGGGAAATTTCCATTTGGAAATATCGGATAATTTTTTGTGTTAATATATTTGGTAACATTAGATGCTTACCTAAAACATGAAAGGTTTTTAAAACCTTTCATGTCTGTCTCTAGTAGGTAAATAAACGTTGTTCAAGATTGGGTTTAAAGGATGAAACTCCTACACGTCTCAAGCCAAATTTGATATTTTTTACTTTGACATTATCAATGAATGCATGGCTGATATTCGATATGGGAATACCATCATCATTAGATTGTTGGGGTTGTGTTTCAACTCTAATTTCAATGGTGACTGTTTCTGTCAGAAACTTGCCAAAAATATCTGTACCTTTTATTCTACGCGTTTGCCAGTGACCTTGTTCGGGTTCACAAATATCAAATCGGTCGATAATGTTACAGCTCTTATAATCATCATTACTGTCACAGTCATCATAATTGCTTGGGTCGCGGTACAAAACTAACCCACCACGGTCTAGTCCACACTGATTTGGTGAATCTACCCAAACGTCATATTCTATCACGGCATCGGCTGAAGTAATCTCCATGTTATCCAACCAAATAATGATTACTTCATCAAACAATCCTCCCATCCAAGCGAAGGCTCTACCATGTTCCGAATTTTCATCCCATGCTATCGAGGGACATGGTGGATCATCTTCACCTAATTTTTTATGCCTGTAATCAAGGGGAATTGCCAAATTGATAAATGGTCCGTCTGTTTGACAATTGAAAAATACCTCATAAGGCCACTTCCTTTTATCACGCCAATATATAATGTTATACTCATAGCCAAAATCTATATCAAATGTCAGATTATTTTCAAAACCGCCGTTGATAATATTGCTGTCGGGAATAGGTATATTACTTGTTGTGGCAGTTGGTACGGGAGTCCTTGTTTGAGTTGCTGTTGAAGTGCGATATCGTGTTGCCGTTCGTGTTGGAGATTGCGTAGGCGTAATCGTTGATGTGGCTGATTCGGTAGGTATAGGGGTACTGGTCGGTATGCGTGGTGGCTTTGTTTTAAGTATAATGGGCAGATAATGAAAACCAAAGATGGTAATTTGGTGTGTTTTAATTACTGTACTATCTACATTCTTTGCAGTTACAACAATCGTTTTTACCCCAACCGTATCCCATGTATAGGTATCTTCAATGATTTTAGCAAATTTTGAACTGGTCTCCTCGTCAATGATGTAGCTGGCAATACCGCTATCAGGTACAGGAGACCAACTAAGTGTAATAGGTATGGTTGCCTCATCGGAATTAACTTCTACAGAAAAATGATATGGTGTATTTCGGATACCACTTGTGGGACCTCTAACTACTAGTGTAAGGTCAGCATCTTTTTGATTAAGCCGCAATGATTTAGAAGATGGGGTAGTATGTACTTTTGGCATGGGTTTATACAGGTTGGTCGGAGGATTACCAAATAGCCGTTCTGATGTGTTTGGTTGATATGTGTTTGATGTTTGTGAAGTTGGCATGGATGTTGGACATATGCTGGCGGTTCAGGTAATCCATAAATCTCTACATTGTTCACGGTATCAGTTCGAAAACATAGTGGTATTCTATCCACAACATGTCCATTAACGACGACACCGCCAAAATCAAAACCGCATATATCATCTGAACGAATGCCATACCAGTAATACAATGTAGCATTCTCCGAACAGATTTTAATATCTTGCCAAATTGAAGAAATTTCACCTAAATTACCACCTAACAAGGCATAACCATAACTGTTATTAGCTGCTTGGGAATCATCATTTTCTCTATCATCATAAATCAATGATATTCTGTGCGGTTACAGTGATGATTTTTTCACCGATTCTATCCCATAAATACGCAACCGTTATTGTAACCTGATTTAATTTTTGCAACTGCTCTTCATCGGGCAGAACAATAATTTGGTTTCCATCAATAGGAATAGGTTTCCATGTCAGCGTAATTGGACGTGTGGCTGTGACAGGCAAAAATTGTGTGATGAAAGTATAAGGGGTATTAATTTTTCCTATCGTTGGTCCGTTAATCATTACTGATTGCAAATCTTCACCTGATACAGGAGTTGGTGGTATTATCGACGACTCGATATCAATAATGTACATATCCTCCGCACTGCTAGACATGTTAGAAGCTAACACGCTCACAACGTACTCACCTGTCGTAGCCCATTCGTAGCCCACAATTGCCTCACCTTGTCCAAACATTGGTTCGGGTGACCATTCATAATTAATCGGTGTATTGGCATTGGTTGGGAAAATTTCTGCCACAAAGTCATATCTAGTATTTACATGCCCTATGTTATCTTCGGGACCACTTATGGTTACGCTGATGATTGGAATCGATTCGATTTCTAATGTAATTGAAAACTTTTCTGTAGTGGTACCAATACCATTATCAACAACAACGGCGACGGTTTTTATGCCCTCCGACGACCAATTGAATATAACGGTGTCATATTCTGTCCCGACATGAGTTTGAACATAAGGTCCTGTAGCCGTCCAGCGGTATGTTATCGGTTGTGTTGTGGTTATAGGATTAACTCTAGCTGTAAATTGATAGTCGGTATTCATGAAGCCTGTTTTATCGCCCTCAATGGAAACCGATTTAGGTGGGATGGGCGACGATGTAACATGAATTGTGTGGGTACTACTTACAGAACCTGCTCGATTGAAGGCAATAACCGTTACCCTTTTTTCTCCTGCTGTTTGCCATCTGAAACTGGCAGAGTTTACTGGGATTGTTACTGGTAGATGGTCAGTAACTTGCCACATGTATGTAATTGGTTTGGTGGTACTGATGGGCATGACTTGTGCAATGAAGTCATAAGGTTTGTTAATCACACCTGCTGTCAATCCTGTCAGACTGATGCTTTCGGGTGGCGTGGCTCCCGATGCGATAGTAATCGCATGCGTTGCTGGGGCAATATTGAAACTATAGGGAATACTAGCTGTAATAATTTGCCTTCCAAGTATTGTCCATGTATAAGTAGCAATATTAGTTCCCTGTCCTGTTGTGGGCTCAGGTTGCCATGTGTAGGTAATGGGCAGGCTGAACGTACCCGACATGATAGGCATGCTGACTGTACCTGATATAAACGAAGCATAAAATGTATCAGAGGCATTGATTTCACTGAAGCTCGGTCCCGTAATTCCTAGCTGTCCGCATGTGATATCAGATGTCTCCACACTGCCACGACTATCGACATCATTCAACCATGTTTGAATATCAGGATTTGGAGGGATACATAAATTTGTATTATCAAAACGAAAAACACTTAAATTGGTTAAATTAACAAGACTATTTGGCAACGGACCTGATAGGGCAAGGTTATTTTGCAAACGAAGTCTATCTAAATTTGGCAAATTTCCTATTTCAAGGGGAATAGTTCCTGTTAATGAATTTGAGCCTAACATGATGGATGTGACGATTCCCGCTTCACATTCAACACCATACCAGCTACATGGTGTATCACTGCGTAGCCAATCAGTATTATCTGCCCAATTTGCTCCATTTGTGCTATTATATAATGATACCAATACACGGCATTCCGAGTAAGATATTTCTGTTACAGAGTCACAGATATTTTGGTCTTTGGCAGTAGAAAATTGAATTGCTAAGGCTAAAAAGCTCATTAGACTAATGATGAAAACAAGTAAGATACGTACCAAGGTAATATGCAACTGCTGTTTCATGCTCATAATCCTAACTAATGAAAAGTAACCGCTCACCCCACACCTAACCCCTCCCCCACAGGGAGAGGGGAATTTTACTCCCCTTCTCCTCGCATGGGAGGGGCTGGGGATTGGGGGCTACTGACAATGGGGGAGTGAATAATTACAATGAAAAATATTATGTCAACTAATTTAATTATAACCTGTTCTTTAAAAAAGGAAAGTTTGTAGGTGAAATTTGGTGTATTTCATTTTTGAGGACGGTCTACTGTACCAAAAGAGAAGGCAATTTGCCAAGTTCCGAAAATTCAATATAATTGTAATAGTTAGGTTTATACAAAAAGGAATAAATAATGCCATTAGGTCCGTGGGAATTAGCAATCATATTACTTATCATCGTTGTTATCTTCGGAGCGGGACGATTAGCTGAAATAGGCGGTGCTTTAGGGGACTCAATTAGAGAATTCAAAAAAGCAATGATTTCCGATGAGGAAGATTCTTCTAGCGATAAAACTGATGAATAAAAATTTAATACCTTGAATATTTTGGTAGTAGTTAAACTATAACTGATGAAGCTTTTAAGAAAAAGATTTTGAATCCATAGCCACGATTTATAATCACATAGCCTAGCAATTGGAAATCGTGGTTGCGAAATTCACCTACTGCGAGTAACTTCAACCTTCAGACAAATATGTTCTAGTGGACATTGGCTACACTTCGGTGATGTTGGATGGCAAATTTGTTGACCCAATGTCACAAGTAATTTGTTATATTCAATCCAATATTCAGTGGGCAATTTTTTGCGTAAGGCAAATTCGGTTTTGTCGGGTGTTTTTGTTTTGATATAGCCCCACCGATTGGATATCCGATGCACATGCACATCCACGCAGATGCCTGGCAAGCCAAATCCGACAGTTAATACCAAATTGGCTGTTTTTCGCCCTACCCCTGGCATAGCAAGCAATTTGTCCATGTCATAAGGAACTTTACCATTATATTTTTCAACCAACATGTGTGATATTGCTAAAATTGACCTTGCTTTATTTCGATAAAAACCAACAGAATAAATCACATGTTTTATTTGCTCAGAACTTAACTTGAGCATGTCGGCCGGCGTATTTGCCAAAGCAAACAATTTTGGCACAACTTTTTCTGTGATTGTATCCTTCGTACGCAAACTCAAAATAGTAGTAATGAGAATCTCGTACGACGAGCGATTTTCTTGTCGCATGCCATCAACTAAAGGAGCAGGTAAATGTGTAACAAACTCCCGCAAAATGATAATTGCACGGTCAATTGGAAATTGTTTCATAATCATTGAAAAGAATGCGAATTTTTTCGCATTAGATTGTCCTCACATATTTTCAAAATTTTCGATTTAAGAGTATTATACCAATATTATGTGATTTTTCAAAACGTATTATCGCTAATGTATTTTAACTTTGAGGCATGTTTTTAATATAATAATAAGGACAAAAAATAATGAACACACAAAACAAACCAGTTCGGGTACGATACGCTCCTAGCCCGACAGGATTTTTCCATGTAGGTGGGGCTCGTACTGCATTGTATGACTATCTGCTGGCTAAACAAACAGGTGGTCAATTTATCATCCGCATTGAAGATACAGACCAAAAACGGTTTAACCCTGAAGCCGTCGATAATTTATTTAGTGGTTTGCGATATTTAGGATTGGATTGGGATGAGGGTCCCGATGTCGGCGGCGATTATGCCCCATATCGTCAAACTGACCGATTAGAATATTATCAAAAGTATGCAAAAATCCTCATGGAAAAAGGACATGCTTACCGTTGCTTTTGTTCATCTGAACGCTTGGCAGAAGTAAACAAAAAACGGCAAAAGGCAAAGCTACCATCTGGTTACGACCGTCATTGTCGTGATATTTCAGCTGATGAATCCCTCAAGCGAGCAGAGGCAGGCGAACCATTTACCATTAGGCTAAAAGTGCCGCGTGAAGGAACAATTATCCTGCCCGATGCTCTACGTGGTGACATCACATTTAAAAACCGTATCTTGCAAGATGCAGTCTTGATGAAATCAAATGGTATTCCCACATATCATCTAGCTGTAGTCGTTGATGATTATTTGATGAAAATTACGCATGTCATTCGCGGCGAAGAGTGGATTAGTAGCTATCCTCTTCATGGACATATCTATAATTTCTTAGGCTTGGACATGCCGATATTTGTACATTTACCTGTCATATTAAATCCAAATGGCAAAGGTAAAATTAGCAAACGTGAGAAAACAGGTAAAGATGGAAAAATCATGCCCGTTTTTGTGCATACGTTTGAGAAATTAGGATATTTGCCCGAAGCTATGATAAACTTCATGGCTCTGTTAGGCTGGAGTTATGATGACAAAACAGAAATAATAAGCCGTGATGAACTAATTGAAAGGTTCAGTTTAGACCGAGTGAATACATCGGGAGCTACATGGAATTATAAGAAATTAAACCATTTCAATGGCGTTTATATTCGTAGCCTAACCGTTGAAGATTTAACTGATAGAATCATGCCATATCTGAAAAAAGCAGGTGTTTCAGCAGATAGGGAAACCATGCTAAGAATTACGCCCATGATTCAAGAGCGAATCACCGTTTTGAGTGAAGCCATCAGCATGGTAGACTTTTTCTTCATAGACGAGCTACCCGATTATGATGTGAATCTTTTGGCACCTAAAAAGAAAACTCTAGCCGATGTCCCTGACATCTTAAAATCAGCTAGGGATACTTTAGCCAAAATTGAATTTAGCCATGACGAAATCGAGACAAATCTTAGAAATGCGGTCAAAGAATCAGGCTTAAAAGCAGGTCAATTATTCCAGCCGATTCGAGTCGCTACATGTGGAAAAAAAGTCGCTCCTCCCTTATTCGGCACATTGGAAGTGCTGGGCAAAGAATGTGTTTTGCACAGGATAGATAAGGCAATTAAATTGTTAGGAGATAAGTAATATTTTAAAGGAGTAGATTTTGGATGGTCAAGGAACATCTCTTGACTGTCAAAGCAAGAGAGTATGAGTTCCTTCAACTTGCATGGGATAATGGTCAGACAAGAAAGGTTTTCGAAAACCTTTCTTGTCTTGCCCACTGAAGCTTTGACACTCCTAATTCCTAATTCCTTCTTAAACGTGTACCAAATCTTTGAGATATTCATTACGGTTCTTTTCCCTATAGCCATCATAGTTAGTTTTGGATTTTTAGCCGACCGCATTTTTACTTTAGATACAAGCTCATTTTCAAAACTGCTGATTTATTTTACCCTTCCAGCCTTAGTGTTTTCTGGCATGAGCCAGTCAAGTTTGCAAACGGATGAACTATGGCAACTTACGCTTTACACAATTGTTACCATGGTTATTCTTGCAGCACTGTCATGGGTATTAACCCGCCTCATGAAACTAGGCAAAAAAACAAGCAGTGCCTTTATTTTAGCAACATTATTAGCGAACATGGGAAACTTTGGTTTGCCTTTTTCCACATTTGCCTTCGGGGATGAGGGGCTAAGTCGAGCATTGATTATTTTTGTCATATCTTCAATTGTTAGCTACACGTTGGGTATTTTTATCGCTTCAATGGGAACCGCTACCGTCAAAGAATCAATTACTAACACGCTAAAAGTTCCACTCATATACGCCACATTTTTTGGGCTGTTAATAAATCAAGGTTATTTAGCCATACCGTTATCATTGAGTCGTAGTATTGATTTATTGGGCGATTCTGCTGTACCTGTCATGCTATTTGTTTTAGGGATTCAACTTTCCCGCACAAGGATACGGGGACATTTACGCCTCATTTTTTTTGGTAGCATGGTGCGACTCATCGGCGGACCCCTTCTGGGATTAATCATCATCTATTTTATTGGCTTAAAGGGGTTAGGTGCTAATGTGGCTCTGATTCAAATGGGCATGCCTACAGCCGTAGCTACTACCATTTTGGCAGATGAGTTCGGCAGTGATACTCAAATTACTAGCAGTATTTTGTTTGTTTCAACTATGTTAAGTTTTGTGACATTGAGTGTTTTGTTGAGTTTGCTAACATAATTATCTGTTGCGAGGTAACATAGAAAGGAATTAAAGTCAAGTATAATCTTATTTTTCTTTTAGTACTTTAGTACTAATTCATGAAGGACAACTTATCTTACATGTGGCAGAGCG
>NBMH01000135.1 GCA_002084875.1 Anaerolineaceae bacterium 4572_78
TCTAAAATCGCAGGTGCAAACTCCATCCAAAATTCGGCATTGACATGCTTCACGGTATCAATACGGAAACCGTCTACACCAAAATCAACCCAATCTTTGTATATGTCAATCATGCCATCTACGACTTCATGACGTTCAGTAAAGATGTCATCTAAACCATAAAAATCGCCATAGAGGGAGTTTTCTTGAACAAAGGTGGAGTTACCACGATTATGATAAAGGGTTACATCATTTAACCATTCTGGCACCATTGTAGGTCTGCCATCGGGTACAAACGGAGTATACGGAAAACTAACCGCCGCATCCAACTCAGGAAAAGCGGGGTCATTAATGAAATTGCGGTCATCAAATTCGTTTCCATCGGCATCGCGATAAGGGAAATCTTCCTTACTGACATAGCCGATATCAAAGAAGATTTTAATGCTACGACTATGTGCTTCGGTAATAAGTAATTCAAGTTCGTCATTCGTTCCAAAGTGTGGGTCGAATTGAGTAAAATCAGTAATCCAGTAGCCATGATAGGCTGCGGATACGTTGTCTCCTTCACCTTGTACGGGTTGGTTCTTAAACATGGGAGTCATCCAAATTGCGGTAACGCCCATACCTTGCAGATAATCAAGTTTATCTAACAACCCTGCTAAATCACCACCATGATAAAAGCCTGAATTGGTGGGGTCAAAGCCATGCACCAGTTCATCGCCAGTTAAACCTCCTTGGTCATTGCTAGTATCAGCATTAGCAAAGCGGTCAGGCATGACAAAATAGAACACATCACCTTGAATCGGGTGTCGTGGTGGTGGAGCGATAACAGGCTCAAGGACAAAGGGTAATGCAACATCAACTGTTACATCATCTGTAGCGTCATTCCATGTAATGGTAACGGTTGAATCTTCGGCAGCAACGCTAAATGATACGTTATCAGCTGGAACTTCACCGTTGCCCCATGCTTCATTAAAGGCAACCTTAAATTCATAACTGCCAACAGGTAGCATGTCCGTTTCAAAAACATAAATGCCATCCCCATCAACATCTGTCATGAGGGTATTGACACATTCGGGTTGCCATTCTGCTGAACAACCGAGTTCATCTTGTAATGAACCAGTGGCAACAGCAATATCATCCATGACGCTATCTAAAACGGCATGGGTTTTGTGGTCATAGTAGAAATTAACCGCAGTAGTATCGGTTAAAGAAATGGTAGTATTGCCATCATCGTTTTGATGATTGCCTGAATAACTTTCATCCCAAGTATCATTGAGGGCAATTTTATACTGCCAATCACCAGCGGCAAGAGTAAAGACATCTCGCCAAACTTGGTTGCCAAAGTATGCTATTCCAGTTGCATCACATGCTGGGTCCCAGTCATCAGCACAGCCAAGTTCAGTTTGTAAATCGCCGACTAAAGCGACACTATCGCCTGCTCCTACCGTAATGGTCAGCAGGTGGCTTACATGGTCGTAAGCAAAATCAAGTGGTGAATTGGCATTAACAACTGTAAATGTGTAGTTATCACCATCACCAGCTACGCCACCAACGCCATAGTTTTCATCCCAACTTTCGTTGATAGCAACTTTGCCCTCAAAATCACCGGGCATGGCAATTGTGGTAAAAGTATACACCCCATTACCATCAGGGTCTTGCAACCATGTACGGAGACAGCCTGGATCCCAATCACCAGGACAACCTATCATGGTTTGATAACTTCCAGGCACGGTAGCAATCACTTCGTTGAGATTATCTGTTACCCAATGATTCTTGTGGTCATAATAAAAGGTAACGGTGCTAGCTACTGTCACTGAAATGGAAATATTACCTCCATCCGGTGGTGTCCCATAGCTTTCATCCCAACTATCGTTGAGAGCAACTTTGTACTCATAGTTGCCGACGGGCAAAGCAAATTTCCCTTGCCAAACGTCGTCAGCTTCATCATAAATTAACTCACTTGTTGCACAATCGGGTGTCCAATCACCCGCACAACCGATTTCAGTTTGCAAGTCACCGACCAAAGCCACACCTACAGGCGGAGCAGTGTGGTCAGTTAAAACATCCTCAGCAAGTTTTGCTTCTACGGTAAACTGGTAACTGTTTAGCAGAAGCAAAGAAACTGTGAGGGTCGCGAATAAAAGTAAATAAGGTAAAAAACGATACAATTTTTTTTGTTGCATCTAAAATTTCTCCTTTTCCTAAAAGTAAATCAAAAATATAAAAACCAATTTTGTATTTTAGCATAAATTGCTGTTTTGTCAACATTCATAAAGTTTTTTGTTTTTAGCTATCGTAGACTGAGGAGGGTAGATTCCCCTCTCCCCGTGGGGGAGGGCAAAGGTGGGGGCATCTTGTTCCCTCTCCCCGTGGGGGAGGGCAAGGGTGGGGGCATCTTGTTCCCTTCCCGCGTGGGGGAGTGGTTAGGGGTTGGGAGTGAACGGTTACTGCAAGAGAGCGTCAGAATTTCTTGAGACCTGACAGGTTTCTAAAAACCTGTCAGGTCTGGATCCAAAATGTTACTTTATGACATGCACAAGTATACCTCCGCAACCAGATAAAAACTACCTGTAACAAAAATAACAGAACCATTGATTTTATTGGCATGTCTATCTGCCACTAACATTGCTTTGCAAATATTATCAGTTGTGATGATGTCAAGATTCGGGTAGTATTTATGCAGTTTTTCTTTAAGCAATCTCGGCTCTGCTCCACCATGTGTCGCTTTGGTGCATACCACCATATCAGCAATACTTCCCAAAGACGATAACATTTTTTCAATTGCCTTATCACAAGATATGCCTACAACTAGAATAACTCTTTTTTCTTTAAACAATATTTTTACCGTTTTTAGCACAGTATTAATCGCATCAGGCGTATGGGCGACATCCACAAAAACAGGAGGATTATCTCGAATCTTTTCTAATCTACCCGCCCATGTGATTTTAGAAAATGCTTTCCTAACAGCAACCATAAATAATTCTTCATCAACATAACCATGCCTTCTATTGACCCAGTCTCTAACCGCCTTAATCGCCAATATCGAATTTTCAACCTGATGCAATCCATGTAAACCGTAGATGATATTCTTAAATTCTACGCCATCAACCATGAAATCGGCGACCATGCCAGTATCTGAATGACTCACAGCCATGACAGTGGAAAAGTCTAAAATCGATTTTACAGCTACATTTTTCAAATGGCAATAACTGCCTAATCTGCGTAGCACTTCATTATCGATATTGCCGACAAAAATTTCCCCACCACATGGGCAAATATCAGCTTTGTCATAAGCAATTAATTCCAATGAATTACCAAGCAGGTTTGTGTGTTCAAGGTCAAGCGATGTTAGAACGGCAGTTTTTCCTGGTAATATTCTGGTCGCATCATAACGTCCTCCAATGCCCGCCTCTAGGACGACCGCTTGTGCATGATTTTGGTCAAAGTGAGTAACTGCTATGGCAAACAAAATTTCATTAGCGGCAAATGTATCATGGGGATAAACTTTATGATAGACCGCCATTTTTTCCTCAAGCGACACAAAAAGACATGCTAATTCATCATCGCCAATTTTTTTGTCATTCAGGGAAATACGTTCATTAACATCAAACACATGAGGCGATATCAATAACCCTGTTTGATACCCAAGTTTAGTTAAAATAGAAGCGGTAAATTTTGCCGTGCTTCCTTTACCGTTTGAACCTGTAATATGAATAGCATCTATATTTTTCCTCCAATCGCATGACAATATTTCTTTTAGCAACCATTGAACACGATGAAGCCCGATACTATGCCCAAATTTAGGTATACTTAATAATATTTGTTTGATATTCATTTGATAGATTAAACAACAATCGCACAAATTGACTCAAGCCAGCCCATAGCCGACTCCTCACTTGGAGCGAAAAAGCTTGCTTTTTCATGTCAAAGCGAGCTTTGACGCTCCAGTCAGGTCTCTGGTTTCTGATGTTGACTTTTTGGCTAAGATGAATTAAACTCCTAGCATGCAAATAAAAACACCATTGCACAAGTTTATAATTTTCATAAGCATGTTAATTTTTAGCATTATTGGCATGTTATATCTATCTCAACAGATTAACTATGACGAAAATATAACACTACAAAATCAACCATCAATATCCATTCTTTCGGCAGACAAAGGCTATGGTGTTACGGTAGATTTAACCCAATATTCTTCTCATGAATTACAAACGCAATTGGATGAAATGCAATCTGCCAATTTTACATGGTTGCGACAATCATTTTGTTGGAGTGACATCGAGCCGAGACAAAATCAATACAATTGGCAAAAGTATGACCGCATCGTTGAAGCGGCACATAAACGCGGTTTTAAGATTCTTGCCGTGTTAGAAACAAGTCCCCCATGGGCACGTGTAGGCGGCACCCCACCTGAAACTCCTCCCACCGAAGCCTTACATTTCGGCGAATTTGCTCGGCAAGTTGCCTTACGCTATGGCGATAAAATTCTGCATTACCAAATTTGGCATGAGCCGAATTTAGCCTATTACTGGGGCAGACGTTATCCTAGTGCAAAAGAATACGTCTTAATGCTAAAAAACGCAAATATCAACATCCATGATGTGCAACCGTCGGCTGTTATTGTTTTAGCGGGACTTGCTCCAACTACAGAAAATGGTCCCTATAATTTTAATGAATTTACCTTTTTAGAAGCAATCTACAAAGCAAGTGGAAGCGATTGGTTTGATGTTGTTGCTGGTCAGTTATATGGTTTTCATTTGCCTGCTGTTCCTGTAGAACATGATAAAAATCTGCTTAACATTCATCGTGTCATGTATCTTCGTGAAATCATGGATGCAAATCATGATGAGCATAAACCAATTTGGGCGACTGCCTTTGGTTGGCATACCTTGCCGCAAAATTGGCAAGGACAACCTCCACCGATTGCTAGTGATATTCCTGAAAAACAACGAAAGCGAACTGAAGAAGCAATTATATTTGCCCGTGATACATGGGACTGGCTTGGACCCATTTTTGCAATTCGATGGGATGATTACGGTTTAGCCGAAGATGACTCGACACGTGGCTTTGCTGTCAAACCTCAATTTTTAGAGACATTTCGATTTGCAGGACAAAATCTCGGTCATACTGCTACTGTAGGCAAATACTCCGCCACTCATCCAAGCGGACAGTATAGCGATGACTGGTCTTATGGATATGGCATGGCTGATGTGCCTATTCCATCGGATAGAGCAAATGTAGGGGTTTATGGCCATAAACCCCTACTACATCCCACCTTGAAAATTACGTTTAAGGGGACACGTTTAGATTTAGCAGTTAATCGTGGGCTTTTTCGAGGACACATGTTGGTTACAATTGATGGACAGCCTGCTAATGCTTTGCCTTATGATGAATATGGACGGACATATATCATTCTTTATGACCCATTGTATGGCAAAGAAAACATTACCCTTGCACGTAATCTTCCTTTTGGTATGCATGAAGCTATTATTCAAGTGGAAGGCGGCTGGAATCAGTGGATTATTTCTGGCTGGCAAGTTTATACTGAAACAAATTTGTGGTTGCTAAAAAGTTTACTACTGGTCATGCTCGCTATCGCCATTGCCAGCATCGGCGGAATAGTTTGGCACAGTTGGGCTTTGCGTCCATTTTTAAGACGATTTGTCGAATATCTACAAAAACGTTATAACCGTTTCAGTGACACCAGCCAAATAACACTTACGTTTTTAATTGTAATCTGTTTTGTTTTTGCTCCCGATAGTATTGCCTTATTGTTGCTACCTTTAATTGCTTTGGCATTTATATTACGCCCCGATATTGGATTAATGGTCCTGACTTTTGGCATACCATTTTATTTGGTTAAACGTCCTTTGGTCATTGATGCTGTTTTAATGTTGGAACTTGGTTTGGTAATCCTAACTTTTGCCGTTTGCCTACGCTTGATATTACATGCTCCATCAGATTTCAAAACGACCCTGCGTCATGCCATTAACTTCCTTTTTCATAGGATGGATTTCCAATCTATCCATTCCAAACTGAGCCGCTTAAATTCGACCGATTTTGCGGTGTTGAGTTTATTTGTAGTGGCAATTATTTCTACCATGTTTGCCAAAATTCGTGGAGTGGCTATCTACGAATTACGAACGGTAATTATCGAACCGATTATTTTTTATAGTTTAATTCGGATAGTTTTCTATCTTTCAAACAAAGAGATGACAAGCAGAATACCTGTCCTACATGGGCGTTTAACCGATGCTTTTTTGTTGGGGACAGCATTACATTCTGCCACTGCTCTTTATCAATATTGGTTTGCTCCTTATCAAACTATCGAGACTGAAGGTGTGTCGCGGGCAATTTTTCTTCACCTATTCCAGAGGTTCATTGCTCATGGCATTACCAATCAGCATCATGTTAATGGCATTGCTTAAGGGAGGAAAACGTGCTTGGCTGGCAGCAGCTATTAGTCTGATTATTCTTGTTTTAGCATTAGTGCCTCTAAGAAACACTGACCGCTTGAAAAATACTTTGAGCTTTGAGCCAGGTACTACCGCATTTATCCGCATTAATTTGTGGCAGTCTGCCTGGCAGATGTTTCAAGAT
>NBMH01000136.1 GCA_002084875.1 Anaerolineaceae bacterium 4572_78
ATTGCCTTGATAAAAAATCGTTTGCATGGAGCGTTTGAAATCGAGGCGGGCAAGGATTATGACCTTATCGGCGAACCGACGACCATGCAAGAGGCGGCGTATTTGGCAAAGCAAGACCGTTATCAATTTCAATGGTGGGCGTTGGGCTTATTGCCTGCTCGTCCTTATGGAGCGAAGGGAAAAAGTAAGCGTGGCAAAAAGGGCAAAGATACTGGTATTGACGGTATCATGACCTTTAGCGAGGGTAAGGGCAAAGATAAGCAAATTATTGTGCAGGTGAAAAGTGGCAAAGTTTCAAGTCGTGATATTCGGGACTTGAATGGCACAGTAGACCGTGAACAGCATGCTGTCATGGGCGTTTTCGTGACACTGCAATCCGCAACACATGACATGAAACTGGAGGCTATGGCGATTGGACAATATCATTGGCATGCATTTGACCGCTATTATCCCAAAATGCAAATTTTGACAATTGAAGAATTATTGCATGGTGAAACAGTGCAGAAGCCTGGTATATTGACAACGATGAAGCAGGCTGAACGGGAACTTATCCCCGAAGCCATGCAGGATGAGTTGTTATAACTCATCAGTGTTTCTTTGCTCTCTTTTTTGCTTGTCGTAATCTTGACAATGTATCTCCCGATACATTTTCAAAATCGAGTGGAGTCTCTTTCTCCCCTCTTCCTGTGGGGTCGACTTTTCCCTCCCCCCTAGCCCCCCTCCCAGAGGGAGATGGGAACTCTTTCTCCCCTTTCCCTGTGTGGGCAGTTTCCGTAGCACGTTGGCGAACATGTCGAAATGCTTGCAAACTTGAAGTCGGAGCAGGTTGTTCAAGTGGAGCAACTGTCGGCGATGGCTCGCGACCTGGCATCAATTTGATGACATGTTGACGAAGTTTATGCCATTCACGCTGACCAATCCGTAAACGGCGTATAGCTACATCAAACGGAAATAACAGAACGGCTAATAATAAACAATAAAACCAAATTGGTTGAGTTTGATAGCTAAGAGCTAAATTATGAGCATAAGCCTGGCTAGGGTCAGTAAGAGACATCCCCCCTGTTTTTTGGGCAAAGTTATTTAACAAGGTAGTATTTGCCTCAACATTGGCATACTCTGCCGAATACGAAGCCACAATTCCAGTAGTCTGATGGGCAATCGGTTTATTTGCTTCATCATCAGTACGAACAACAATTTGAGTTAAATACACCCCCTCACTTGGCAAAGACACAGTAGATTGATAATGTCCGACTCCAATCGGTAACAGGTCGGCTTTGAGCATGTCGCCGTTATTTGCCAAAAATGTGGCTGTCACATTGAGAGGAGTCGTCTTTAGAAGTTCATCAAAAACTTCACTTTCATCGAGTAGTTGAACTTCTAATGTCGCCTTTCTATGCTGAACAGTCACATCCAATTGAAAGGCATCATCATCAAAAGTAGGCAATGTCCATTTTATCATCTGAACCACAAAACGGCTGTACAAATCCCAATCAAGCCATGTCTTTGCCCAACGGCTACTTAAATCAGATGTCCATGCAACAGACCGTCCTAAGCCAAATTGCCAAGTAGCCAAAAGTGGGTCGCCACGTGTCGTCAACAGTGAAGTGCGAGCCATGTTTTTTGCAGTAGTGCCGTTATATCCCAATAGTGGTGGCATGGCAGAAATACCATGTAAGATAGGACTCGGCATCCCACCTACAGGAGAAAAAGGTTCCTCAATGGTGTAATTGCCGACCGCTCGTATAGTCTCTTTTAAAAAGATTTTCGGTACATCAAGCATGGATGTAGCGGGGTAATATTTTCCGCCTCCGTTTCGTGCCAATTCAGATAGATAGTTAGCGGCACCATCTCCAGCGGCTATGATTGATAATGTAATCCCCTCTTCCTCAAATCGTTTAACCAATTCACTATAATAACCAGTTGACGACCAGCCATCAGTTAGCAGAATAACATGCTTTACACGAGCTGGCGATTCAATCAAGGCAACTTCAGCGGCTGTTAGCCCCGCAAAAATATTTGTGCTTCCCTTAGCCCCGATGTTTCCCAATGCTTTATCCAATGTAGAAGCATTAACAAGCGGCTGTAATTCAATTTGCCAATGAGCTGACCTGTCAAATGCCACAACTCCCATGTAATCCAAATTGCCCAAAGCCGAAGCGGCTTGAAAAACGGCTTCTTTGGCAATGTCAACCTTTGGCAGCCCACTAACATCACGTTGTGAACGTTGCCCCGCATCATCGGGATTATCACAATGACACTGCCCCATACTACCCGATTTATCAACAGCCATGACCAGTGCAATATTTGGCTCTTTCTCTTTATTTCGGACTCCTATCTCAACAGGTAATGCCTTTGCTAAAGGTTGACGAAGATATGCTCCCGCTCCATAGCTATTTGGGCCGCCAAGCATCACCAATCCATGCCCAATATCCTGCACAAATGCTACTAGGGCTTTTTGCTTAGCGGTGGATAAATCAATTACAGGAACATTTGCCAAAATGATGGAGTCATATTCGGCTAACCCAGTTACAGTATCGGGTAAGTTACTGGGCGGTATCGTGGTTGTCTCGAATTGTGCCGACTGTAAGGCAACGGCAATATTTTGTGTTTCGCCGATTTGTGACTCGACAATTAAAATGTGGTTTTTCTCATCTCGAACACGAATAAATGCTCCACCCCAATTATTTTGCAACCGACTGTCAGATTCAGCCTCGACCTCAACTCGAAGACGATGAAATCCTGCCGTGTCCATTGGTACGCTAAACCTAAACGAATTATCCCCTGTTGTCAAACGTTCCATGTGACTCTCTAGCGGCATGCCATCCATCAGCAAGCGAAGCATGGCATTGGTGGCATGCGTCGCTGAAACAGTTATTTCAACTGGAACTTCATCACCTATTTGAGCTTGTCTACTCGGTACATAAACTTGCTTTTTGGTAGCAGGGCAAAAGCAAGCCGAAGGGCATTTTCAATGTTGGTAGAATGTGGGATTGGAATGGAGGATAAAATTGGCATGGTTGAATCGATATGAGGTAAGCGTTCGACCAGAGCATCGCCTCCAAATAAAATGATACCTGCTTTGTCATTGTCAGGCTTGGTTGCTAATGCTTGACTTAAAAATGTCTCTGCTCGATGACGTTCTTCTACCGTAACACTGTCGGACATGTCCATGATAAAAATGGTTGTAATATCATCGGTGGGACGCTCAACTTGCATGCCTGATAGCCCCAAAACTAGGCTAATCAATATCAAAAGTCGAATAGCCAACCCAAGCCATTTACGACGATAGTCATGGTCAGTACCAAGCGGCAAGCCCAATCCAATGAACAATATGGCAAGGATAAGCCAGCCAAGAAAATTCGGTTGTAGAAAAGATATTGAAAAATCCATCTCATTAACTCACTAACTTATTATACCAAAAAAGGGTTAGTTTTGTGAACACCACATGGTTTAAAATTACAATTCTTACCCTTAGCAAGTATAGTTATTTGCTTGTTGTTTTAAATTCATCTAAAACCAATTGCTTTATATTCTTCAGAATACTTAATACATGATATAAGTCATTACCAGGACTAAGTAAGTCAAAACCTCGTGACATACCATAAGTAGGTATGTTATTGTTTTCAACAAGCTTAAGGAAAAGAAAATTACCGCCATTGGTAACTAAACCAAAACATGGCTTTTGTGTCATAGGGCTAGCTAACATATATGATAAAACTTGTGCCAATCCAACTTTTAATGAAAGTTCAGCACGTTTTGATTCAATAACCAGAATCCATAACTTTTCTTTCAATACTAAAATATCGATTCTTCCTTCAATTATTATGTTTTCGTAAACAGTTGATATAGAATTGCTCATAAACACCTCCAAAATCAAAAAAACGAAACCTAACCCATTATACAACAAAAACACCACACCACCAAAATCAAACAAGGCACACCGACTATGCAAAGTCAGTTTGCCTTGTTTTGAATAAAATGAACTTCCCCAATTAGATACATTAAAAGCCCATGAAGATTATAATGATTGGTTCTTTTGGCACAGTGTTTTAACTGAAAAAGAACAATTATTGTCTCAACTTGAAAAAGTTGTTTTAAACTAATGTTATCTCAACTTGAATCACCCCCTGAAATCATTACATCGGTTGTAAAATATGAACATCGCTTAAAGGGTTCAGTTGAGCAGTTTAAAGCAATCGTTCAATTAGTTGACGGATAACATTTACACATCAATGAAGTTTGCCTTGTTTTGATTTTGGTGGTGTGGTTGTTTTGTGGTTAATGGGTTTGGTTTCATTTTTAATTTGAGAGGTATATAAATAATGCCATGAATTTGTTATTTTTTTGGAATTTCAATTTACATGTATTGGCGAGACCATCAACCACCGCATTTTCATGCTGTTTATGGAGATTATGGTGCAATGTTTTCTATTGAAACTGCCGAAGTGATTCGGGGAAAATTTCCGAAAAGAGGCATAAAGTTAGTAAAACAATGGACTAAATTAAATCGACAAGACCTGATGGAAAACTGGGAACGAGCTCAAGCAGAACGGGAGTTGATTGTACTTTCGCCACTGGATTAGTACAATGATTAGAATAAAAAAAGCCATTCCATTAGAAAATTACCGTTTAAAAATTACCTTTAATACCAATGAGGTTGGTGTTTTTGATTTAAGCAGTTGGTTGGATGGTCCCATATACTCAAAATTAAAAAACAAAGATATTTTTAATCATGTAGTCATTGATGAAATAGCAGGAACAATGGTCTGGTCAAATGGTATAGATATTTGTCCTGATGTTGTGTACGAACAAACCAATTTTGCTATTAACGAAAATGATGATGTCAACCACCACCGAGCTTAGCCGAGTCCCGTACCCTGCGAGCGTGCTAAACATCGCTGAGGGGTAGGCGAAGTGGAACATGATAAGACCCTAGCTAACATTAGCGACGGCAACCACTTTATTAATTGTTAATAGAGGTCAGTGTCAAATCGCTGACAAAAAAAGAAAATGAAGTCATTTAAGCCTGAAACGTTCATGTTACAGGTTAGATGGCGGCTGGTGAAAGCATTGCAATGCAATCACACCTACGGTTTCATCACCCACTCACCAAATACAACGCCTCCCGAATACGAACGATATCCTGACGTGTGTTTTCATTGTAGTTAATTCTATCTTCTATTTTATGATAGCCATGAAGTATAGTGGTATGGTCTCTACCTCCCAACGATTCTCCGATTTGTGGAAAAGATAACTTTAATTCGGTTCGAGCCAAGTACATGATAATTTGGCGAGGTACAGATATTTTTTTATTTCGCTTGCTACTTTTGATGTCATCCACAGATAAATCATAATAATTAACAATAACTTTAATAATCTGCTCAATGGTAATAGAAATAGGACAAGGAACCAAATCTTGCAAAGCGAGTTTTGCCTGTTCCTGCGACATTGGCTCTTGATTCAGAGTTACCTGAGCCACGACCTTGTTTAAGGCTCCTTCTAATTCCCTGATATTGCTTCTTGCCCGCCGGGCGATAAATTCAATCACATCATTGGGAACTTGAATATTCGCTATTTCTGCCTTGAATCGCAAAATCGCCACACGAGTTTCAAAATTAGGAGGTTGTATATCCGCTTGTAAGCCCCACTCAAACCGCGAACTAAGTCTATCCTCCAAAGTGGGAATAGCTTTTGGCATGCGGTCGCTAGTAATAACGATTTGTCCTCCTGCTGAATGAATATCATTAAACGTGTGGAAAAATTCTTCCTGAGTACTTTCCTTACCCGCGATAAATTGAATATCATCAATCAATAAAAAATCGGTGTTACGGTAATATTCTCTAAAGGCATCCGTCTCATGTTGACGGATAGCATTGATAAAATCGTTGACAAATGTTTCTGTTGAAATGTAAATAACACGCAGATTATTTGCCAAAGCACGATGAGCAATCCCTTGCAATAAATGTGTTTTTCCTAACCCGACTCCACCATACAAAAAAAGAGGGTTATAGGCAATACCAGGAGCATCCATAACAGCTAAGGCAGCGGCATGAGCCAGCCGATTTGAAGCCCCGACCACAAACTGTTCAAATGTGTAATGATTATTCAATTTTAGGTTACCTCTTAGACGCATTCCACCATTAAACAGTGATGATTTTTCCATCGTTACCTCTTGAGAGTCAAATTCTAAACTAAAACGGTCTCGTTTGTGCGGAGATTGCTGAATCGAAGTATCTTCCATATCTTGAACATCAGCTTTATTTGAAACGACAAATGTAACTTGAACCGTATCTCCCACAATACTACTTAATATATTTATAATCGCATCGTGTAACCGATTTTCAAGCCAATCCTTGGCATACCCATTCTGCACACCAATGGTGTATACATTTTCTTCTTGATGGACAACATAAGTATCTCGCATCCAGGTATCATAAGCTGCCTTTGTCATTTGAAGTTGCAACTTTTCAAGTGTTTTTTGCCATATTTTTTCTGTTGAACTAATCATTTTTAATTATTAAAAAAGACTACATGCATATAACCGTAAATCAATTCAAAAGGGAATTTCAATTAAATATTTTGGGATTCTACCAAATATATGTTCTGTAGGCAAAGTGAAGAGTGTAGTTTGGTTTTAAGACGGTGAAAATTAGAAAATGTGGTAGTCCTGTATACATAATGATTTGCGAAAAAGAAACAATCAAGGCATAATAAAAGCATGGAATATAAAAAATGTCAACACACGTGTTCAAAATATCAAAGTGAAGAGATTGTCAAAAATAGTCATATCCGTAATGGCAAACAGAGATATAAATGTAAACATTGTACCTTACGTCAGAGGGTATCTCGTCTAGTACGAAAGACGTTATCGTTTTCAAAAAATGTGGCAAATCACATTGGAGCTATTTGGTATTTTGTCCATCATTACAATGCTTCTTTAGCCACCTAAATCATTCTCTATGCAGGACTACCGAATTTTGTCTGATAATTTGACAATTCCAACTATGACGATGTAGAATGGTTGTATCCTAGATAAAATACAGGTTTAAACTCATGATACTTTTGATGCCACTGTGCTTTTTTCTTCTCATCTTAATCATACAACAAAAATTATCGCTCCATGATTGGCGAGAATCGGTCTTACACGGTAGCGTCATTTATGGTGTTTACATTACCATTGTCACAGAAACTTTAAGCCTATTTCATGCTCTAACTGCCACATGGGTATTACGAGTCTGGCTGATAACGGCTGTGTTGCTGTTTTTCACTGTCCTCAAAAGCCGCCCACCATTGCCCTTATGCCATATCTCACGTTTGAAATTGCGTCCAAATTTAGCATATCACCTTTCACTTTCTATACTTTTCATTGTATCCGTACTTGGTATTTTATCTTATGTCACTCCTCCAAACAATAGTGACTCGTTGGTCTATCATCTCAGCCGTATTATGCACTGGCAACAAAATCAAAGTGTTGCATTTTATCCTACGGTAATTTTACGCCAATTACATCAACCACCATGGTCAGAATTTGCTATGCTACATGTTTACTTTCTAGGTAATAATGATTATCTGTTTAGTTTTATACAATGGTCTAGCATGGTGGGGTGTCTAGTCGTAGTTTCACTACTGGCAGCCCACTTTAAAGCGACACAACTTGGGCAAATCAGTGCTGCTTTTTTTGCCGTTACTGTTCCTATGGGTGTTTTACAATCCGTCAGCACTCAAAACGATTATGTCTTAAGTTTTTGGTTGACATGTTTTGTATATTACGGACTGACTTACAAAAAAACAGCGAAACTAATGTATTTGGTTGGCATGGCTTTTAGTTTGGGACTCGCATTGGCGACCAAAGGCACTGCTTACATTTACGCTTTGCCATTTTTAGTATGGTTTTATATACCAAATCGTCGCCCACATCATGCTATAAAATATAGTGGTATTTTTATTGCCCTCGTTTTATTATTGAACATGCCGCATTATATCCGTAACATCAATTTATACAATCATCCACTTGGTCCAGGTCAAGAAGGTCAAGGCAATGATTATAAATACAGCAATGATATATTTACAGTATCTGTTATGCTATCTAACATCATGCGTAATACCGTATTGCATTTAGGCAGTACACCCGCCATAAATCGTCACATCGAGCATGGTATTACATGGTCACATCAATACTTAGGCGTTTCGGTAAATGACCCACAAACCACATGGACACATACCAAATTCAAATTAAACGTGCCGCTACCACACCATGATTTGGCTGGAAATTCGATTCATTTGATGTTATTTTTTATCATGATAATCATGTCTATGTTATCTCAACGTTACTATTTATCATCAGAAATAAAGCAATTCTTAATAGTATTAAGCATAGCTTTTTTATTATTTTGTCTTTTGTTAAAATGGCAACCATGGCATAGTCGACTACATTTGCCGTTATTTATACTCATGACAATTCCATTAGGATTAATGTTACAAAACATGCCAAAACGTATCGCAAATGTGTTGACTGTTTTATTTTTGTGTTACAGTTTACCGTACTTATGTTTGAATATATCCAAACCAATCATATCACTATCGCAAGGGGAAAACGTTTTTCAACGTACTTACCATGAATCGTTGCTTATGCCGCCGTACTATTTGGAATCGGTACCATTTCTCAAAAGCATGCCATGTTCCGAATTTGGTTTGATTTTAGAAGAGAGTGAC
>NBMH01000137.1 GCA_002084875.1 Anaerolineaceae bacterium 4572_78
CATTATATTTGAATTGTTTTTTAAATCAAATTTGATGTTTTGTTCTATGGTGGTATAATTGTGCTTGATGAGACAAAAGTTTATTTTCATAATTATTGTAATTATTTTGGTAGCTTGCCAACAACCGAATAGCGATTACATAGTCAAGAGTCAGTTCCTTTTCAGATTGACTTAGTATTATCATATGATTCGGTGAGTGAGTACACTGTACAAGCTCAAGGACTACATGTGGTAACAAAAAAATAGTAGGGAGATTTCTATGAACAAATATATGTTATTAAGAGTTTTTTTCATAATTGTTTCCAAGTTAATTGCCAAAGTAGAAATAAGTGGTTTAGAAAACGTACCGCTCGATAAGCCGTTTATCCTTGCTTCAAATCATTTGACTTTTCTCGATTCTCCTATTTTGATGCTGGCTTTGCCTGTTCAGATAACAGCCTTAGTAGCTCGTAAATGGGAAAAAATTAAATGGGCCCGTTTTTTCTTGAATATAGGTGGGGCGATATTTATTCACCGTGACAAAATTGATACGAAGGCATTACGTGCTAGCTTAAAAGTTCTCAAAGAAGGAGGGGTGTTAGGAATAGCACCCGAAGGCACACGCAGTCGAACAGGTGGATTAATTCAGGCTAAGCCTGGCGTTGCGTACTTATCCTCAAAAATAAGTGTTCCCATACTGCCTGTTGGCATATCAGGTCATGCCAATTTTGAATCAGATTTACGTAACTTGAAACGCTTTCCTGTCCATGTGAATATTGGGAAATTAATTTATCTGCCTCAAGCAGAATTGCGGGGAGTCTATGCTTCTAAAATAACTTCTATGGTGTGACCGTCCACAAGAGTATTACCTACTTAGGCATGCATCAAAATTCACATGAACATATCATTACACATTCATCAATTACAAATTGCGTTGAAGGGACAATTACCAGGCTGGTTTGCCCAAAAACAAATGGCACCCGAACATCGTGAAAAGTTTGTTGACCATCGTAAATTAGCAAAAGGAAAACATAAAGAAGGAAGTGTATTACTTCTTCTTTACCCGAATGAGAATGACGAATTATATTTTGTTCTCATTCGTCGTTCTGAATATGAAGGAGTACATAGTGGTCAAATGTCATTGCCAGGCGGAAAAAGAGAAGGAGGCGAATCATTTGAATCGACTGCTCTTCGAGAAACTCATGAGGAAATTGGGACGTTGCCTGAGCATGTCAATATCTTAGGTTCGCTATCTCCATTGTATATTCCACCTAGCAATTTTATGGTTTATCCTTTCGTTGGGTACTTTTCTTTCCGACCGAAATTTATCCTTGATGAAAATGAGGTAGCGGCTCTGATTGAAGTGCCATTGTCATTACTAATGGATTCAACAAATCGCCATCAAACAATCATGGCACATCCTCATTTAGGCTTGACAAACATACCTTATTTTGATATTTTTGGCAATAAAGTTTGGGGAGCAACGGCTATGATTTTAGCAGAATTTATCGAGTTGTACTAAAAACATGGCTTGGGATATTTATGGAGCGAAAAAGCTTGCTTTTTCATGTCAAAGCAAGCTTTGACCCTCAAGCAAGGACGGGCAAAATACCCGTCCTACATAGTTGTAGAGTCTACTCCGAAAGGTCTATTTTGTACATGGCATAGCCATCTTCGTTGGTCGTACCCGTCGGTGTGATTTGAGGTATTGCTTCGGCTAACTTAGCAGTTGTCTCCGAAGGTGAAGTGCGGAACACTACATTAACTGTATCGTTAATGGGGGCAAATGACCAATTGCCATCGGCAGAAGGATTAAATTTACCTTGTTCAGCGATGAAATTTGCTAAAACTTCTCGATTTTCATCGGGTGCATCAAAGATAATTTTATCAGAAGTGATTTCGGGGAAATTCCCGCCACCACTAGCTCGATAATTATTCGTCACCACGATGTATTGTCCGTCCATTTCAATTGGATTTCCATCATACATCAGATTCTTAATACGATTTGCATCAGGATTTACCACTTCGCCACCCTTGTCATATTTTGCAAGTTCGGTTACATCAATTTGATAGGTAACGCCATCAATCACATCAAAATTATAGGTTGGGAAATCGGGATTGATGAGTGGTTGCTCATCGGTAGAATCGGGGTCAATTTGGTTGAATTGACCAGCTGACCGTTCCAGCCATTCTTGAACTTGAGAACCTGTCAACAACACTGCTTTTAATGTATTGGGATAGATGTACAAATCTGCCACATTCTTAAATGCGACTTCTCCTGTAGGTACATCGGTGAAATCTTCGGGACCGCCTCGTCCTGCTTTGAACGGTGCACCCGCAGACAAAATAGGTATTCCTTCATATTCCGTGCCTTGCACTTGTGTTTCAAAATACCATGTTTGAGAATTGGTCACAATTTGGATTGAGGGGTCATCCTGAACAAGGGCAAAAAAGCTATGAATGGGAGCTAACGTTTCGCCAAATGGTTCACGAATCCAACTCAATGTACCTTCATGGTCTTCTTGGACAGCCGCGATAATACTCGCGTCAGCATCCACTAAAGAAATAGTTTTCCTATCTTCTCGTTTGGAAACAGGACGTGCTTCAGATTGAGAATCAACGACTTGCCATGTGCCATCAACATTTTCTAGGGTCAAATCAATAATGCCCAGATGATTTCCCCAATAACCTGCTTCAACCGCAGGCACGCCATTAATTGTTCCTTTTTCATTATCGATGTTTTCCAAATCCTCAAATTCGGGACCAGGAAAAACGACATGGGAGTGACCAAATAAAATAGCATCAATACCTGGCACGGTAGACAAGTAGTAAACCGCATTAGCGTCCATGCCTTCGGCAGGTTCCATACTAAATCCAGAATGGGGAATGGTGATAATTAAATCTGCTCCTTCTTCTTCCATCATGGGGATATATTTTTCAGCCGTCTCGACAATATCTGACACTGTGACAATCCCTTCAAGATTGCCTTTGTCCCAATTCATAATTTGAGGTGGTGCAAATCCGATAAAGCCAACATCAATGGTTTGTTCATTTCCGCTTTCGTCAACAAACGTTTTTTCCTCAATGATGTAGGGTGTAAAGTAATGCTCATCTGTGCCGTCATGATATATATTAGCATTGATGTAGGGGAAATCTGCCCCTGCTATGGACGCATTCAAAAAATCAAGACCATAATTAAACTCGTGGTTGCCGATATTAGCAACATCATAATCGAGCAAATTCATTGCCTTATAAGCGGGGTGTATATTCTCTTCTAATCCTTGATCTACAATATAATCACCTAAGGGATTACCTTGAAGTAAATCGCCGTTGTCAACCAAAATTGTATTTTCGACTTCGGTACGAGCCTGCTTGATTAAAGTAGCAACATTTGCTAAACCAACAGCCTCATCAGGTTGGTCACGATAGTAATCATAATTAACAATATAAGTATGAATATCAGTGGTTTCCAGTATCCGCAATTTGAGTACCACGTTTTCAGATGGAGTCTCGGTCGTTTCTTCGGTACTACCCTCTGATGACTCGGTACTAACTACCCTCTGATGACTCGGTACTACCCTCTGATGACTCGGTACTATCGTCTGGTGCGGGTGTTACTGTTGTAGCACCTGGTATCCATAATTTTTGACCGACATCAATGAAATTAGGGTCGACCGACATCAATGAAATTAGGGTCAGCAATGGTAGTAAAGCTACTATCTTCTTTTGCTTTTTCATTGGTTGCTTCCCAGATAGTTTTCCAAGCAAACATGTCTCCGTAGTATTTATCGGCAATTTTGCTTAACCAATCACTTGCTTGGACGACATATACTTGCCCATCATCGGCACTTGGCGTAGCCGCACTACTGCTTATGCTGGACACGAAAAGAAATGTAAGTAAAGTAAAAAGTGTAAGAAAAATTTTTGAACGGTTTTTCATTTAGTAAATACTCTCCTAACTAAAATAAAATTACAAAATTCTTCAGGAATTTTGTGAGCTAAATAACATAAAGAAAAAATTAATTATTTTGTTCTACCTCCTTTTATCTACGCTGTGCGTGCATCTGACCGCACAATTCAGGCAAAATGCCTAATTTACGCGAGTATTTTACATGATTTAATTTTTTTGTCAATTTTCTGATTGATTAATAAGATACTACAAACGGGCATAAAGTAATAATTTCATTTTAAAGCAAGCTTTGACCTAATGAACAAATTGGTGTACAATTTACGAGACGATTAAGCCTTTTTGGGGTTTAATTGGTAGTTAGTTATATAAAACCAAAGAAAGGATTAATTTTGATGAAGTACACAGTTTTTGATACCCCAATACTAAACACATCGTTGCACTATATAACAGTGTTCATATTAAAAGTTATGGGATGGAAATATGTTGGTCCCGATGAGGAATTTCCTGAAAAATATGTCATAGCTGCCGCACCACACACCACAAATTGGGATTTTCCTGTTTTTTTAGCAGTTGTTTTTTCTCTGCGAATAAAGTCATATTGGATGGGGAAAAAAGAATTATTCCGTTGGCCATTTGGGGCATTTCTCAAGTGGTTGGGAGGTATTCCAGTTGAACGTAGCAAATCACAAAATATGGTTTCTCAAATTGTTGATGTGTTTAATCAGCATGACAAATTTGTATTAGCAGTACAAACCGAAGGAACACGTAAAAAGATGCCTCGTTGGAAAACAGGATTTTATCATATTGCCTGCGGAGCAAAGGTACCACTTGGGTTTGGCTTTAATGATTTTCCTAGCAAAACGCTAGGTATCGGCAGATTATTCATGCCAACTGGTGATATTGACCATGACATAAAGGTAATCCGAGAATTTTATGCGGATAAGGTAGGTAAATATCCTGAAAATTATAGCGAAATCACTTTTACTAAAAAATGAAATAAGATAGTTTTATGTAACCGCAATTTTGCTCTTCGGAAATTTCAAAGGAAAATGAACAGGGGTGCAAAAGATAAATCCTTTGCACTCCTGCATGATTCAATGCCAATCCCCGAAATTGGCGTTTTTTTTGAAAATGATGATAATAAAAGCATAATTGAAAAAGGAGTAATAATTTCATGAGTAATCAACCTGTCGTGCTTGAAGCACGCAACATTACGAAACAATTTCCTGGCGTGTTGGCAAATGACAAGGTAAACTTAAAATTACACAAAGGTGAAATTTTAGCCCTGCTCGGTGAAAACGGGGCAGGTAAAAGCACCTTAATGAATATTTTATACGGGCTTTACAGACCAAACGAAGGTCAAGTATTTGTGCGTGGTGAACAAGTCGAATATGCTAACCCACGCGACGCAATTGCTAAGGGTATTGGCATGGTTCACCAACACTTTCAATTGGTGCCTGTATTCACGGTAGCAGAAAATGTTATCCTTGGTTCCGAAGTAGAACGCATTAGTGGTGTGTTAGATATGAAAAAAGCCATTAACGATGTGAGGGAACTATCGGAATATCATGGCTTGCCGATTGACCCAACAGCAATTGTTGAGGAATTGCCTGTTGGTTTGCAACAGCGGCTAGAGATTATCAAAGCACTCTATCGCAAAGCAGAAATCCTCTTTTTAGATGAACCGACGGCAGTCTTAACCCCTCAAGAAGTAAAAGAACTTTTTGAAGTCATGCGAGGTTTAGTAGCACAAGGAAAATCTATCATTTTTATCAGCCACAAATTAAAAGAAGTTTTGACAATTTGTGACCGTATTGCTGTTATGCGAGCTGGTAAAACTGTGGGTGAGGCTATGCCTGCAGAATCAACACCACAAACTTTGGCTTCTCTTATGGTCGGAAGAGATGTCATTCTACAAGTGGCTAAAGATACTGCTAAACCTGGTGAAGTGGTTTTGCAAGTGAATGGATTGAAATCAAAAGATGACCGCGGTCAGTATGCCCTCAATGGTCTTGACTTTCAGGTAAAAGAAGGTGAAATCGTTGGGATTGCTGGTGTACAAGGGAACGGGCAAACTGAATTAGTGGAAGTATTGACCGGGTTACGCAGGTCATCAAATGGCTCCGTCACAGTAGGTGGAGTGGATATTACTAACAAATCAGCACGCTTCATCACCAAACAAAAAGTCAGTCATATTCCTGAAGACCGCCATCGGTATGGCATGGTTAAGTCCTATTCAATTGCAGATAACTTGGTGTTGAATAGCTATTACATGCCCCAATTCCGAAAAGGGCTTTCGCTTGATTCTCAAGCAATTAATAAACAAGCGGTTGACTTGATTAAAGAATATGATATTCGTACCCCATCTGCCGAAACATCAGGTGGTACCCTTTCAGGTGGGAATCAACAAAAAATGGTCGTGGCTCGTGAAATCGGGGGGCGACAAGTGGAGTTGTTAATTGCTAGCCAACCTACACGCGGTGTTGATGTCGGCTCAATTGAGTTCATCCACAGTCAAATTGTGTCCGAACGTGATAAAGGTGTAGCGGTATTATTGGTATCCGCCGAACTCGACGAGATTATGGCTCTGTCCGACCGAATCGTGGTCATGTATGAGGGCGAAATCGTAGATATAGTTGATGCAGGTCAGGCAACACGAGAAGATTTAGGTGTGATGATGACAGGTTCAAAGTAGAAAGTACAAATTCCCGAATCTTCTCTCGTTTTAATGCTCTGCGTTGGAATGCATACTGAGACAACAATTTCCGTTTTGGTATAAGGTAGCCGTGATTTTCAATCATGGCTACAATCAAGATTTTTTAGAGCGAAAAAGCTCGCTTTTTCATGTCAAGGCGAGCCTTGACCCTCCATATTGATAATAGAGTAGTCATGCATGGACAAAAATACAATAATTCCTAGCGTTCCAATTCATCCTCTAGCTAGTTTGCTTTTTGTTGTTTTGGATAATTTATGGTTAATTCTTGAATTGGAAACGACCCTTACTATTGCAGCTATACCTGCTCTGATACCTATGATGCTGGCAATAGGTTTAACATGTGGTTTCGCCGTCGTTTTAATTGAGCGTTTTATTTCTAAGGAAGAATGGGGAGCCTCCATCGCCAAAGGATTAGCAATTGGTATTATAACTGGTGTGCCGTATGCCGTCATGGGAACGGCTGCTGGAGCTTTGCTTTTAGGCTGGGCAGGCATGCATCAAGCGGAGAAATTATTAAAAGGTTCATGAATGTTGTATTCAATGCCTTTAGTAAAATCCTAGCAATTGTTGGCAAAGATGTCATTACCGAACTACGCACAAAAGAAACAGTTAGTGCTATGTTCATCTTTTCGATGTGGGTCATTTTCATTTTTAATTTTACTTTTGACCTACGGGCTGAAAATGTGACCATATTAGCTCCAGGTGTTTTGTGGGTAACAATTGCCTTTACTTCTATGCTGGGCTTAGGACGCAGTTTTATCATCGAAAAGGATAGAGGCTCGTTGGAAGGACTATTATTGACTCCTGTAGACCGCAGTGTCATTTACTTGGGGAAATTTGTCAGCAATGTCTTATTTATCAGCTTAGTTGCCATCATGGTTTTGCCGCTATTCATTATCTTTTTTGACCAGCCTTTAGAGGTCATGCCCTATTTAGTAGGAATTATTATTTTGGGTATAGTTGGTCTTGCTGGTGTGGGAACACTTTTTTCAGCAATGGTCATACACACACGGGCAAGAGATACCCTTTTGCCGATATTGCTTTTTCCTATCGTCGTACCGATATTGCTAGCCGTGGTACGATTGACCACAGGGGTGTTAGATAACAAACCGTCTAACGATTTGAGCCAATGGCTTGGTTTTGCGGTCGCTTTTGATATGATTTTTATGGCTATTTCATTTGTTTTATTTGAGTATGTCGTAGAGGAATAAGGAGTGATGGTATGATTACCATCATCAAGGAATAACATGATTTACTTAGTTATGGGTTATGCTACGTTTTGGCTTGTAACGTTTGTGTTTGTTTACACAATTTTTAGCCGCCAACAAAAATTGAATCAGGAATTAATCATTTTGAAACAATTGGTTAAAGATGAGAATGAGTAAGCAAGCCATGTGAAATGAAGAATTGTAAAGGATGAAAAGAAATTAGTAATGACAAATAAAGAATTTATAAATGGGCTTGCAAATGGAAAAAGCGATATTATTCAAAAACTGCTTGATATTCTAAGTGATAATGATATACATTATTGTGTTATAGGTGGTTTGGCAGTTAATGCTTATGTTGAACCAGTTGTCAGTCTCGATTTAGATATTGTCGTTGCTATTAAAGATGTAGACAAATTGAAAAGTATAGTTTCAACAATATTCAAAATAAAAGAGTTTCCTTACAGTATCAACTTGTATAGCCAGGACTCTGACATACGAATCCAAATTCAAACGGATGAACGATATCAAACTTATGTTGAAAGAACATACGAAAGAGATGTTCTGGGCTATAAAATGCAAGTGGCATCGTTAGAAGATGTGCTGATGGGGAAAATCTGGGCTTATTTAGATAAAAACAGAAGGAGAAGTAAAAGGCAAAAAGACCTAGCTGATATATTTAGAATTATTGAATCTTATCCTGAATTAGACAAGTTATTACCTGAAAAAATTGGAAACCTGTTTTACATGCACTAACTGTCTCGTTTTGTCCAAAACATAAACTGCATACCATAAATAACCGTAAAAAGAATCGTTCCCAAAACGACTAAAACCAAAACACGATACGGCGTAAAAAATTCGTACCAATTTATGTTTTCTAATTTAGAAACAAGCACATTGTTTTTATCGGTATCGGATATTACATCTGATGAAGTGATGAGCATGGCACTTGAGATGATGTTCTTATGTGATGGTGTAATCTCTAGCGTTGTGGTAACGATAGGGCTTACTGATTCTGTTTTGATGCTCAGCTGAACAAGTGGCAAGCGTTGATTTGGGGAACCGTCTTCAATCAATAAACGCGGCATGCCCCCGACAAGACATTCACCTGCTGTGCATGTTGCTTCTGGTAAACGTAACGTATATGAGCCATCAGTAGCCATGATAACCTGTTCATTCCCAACCTCATCTACCAAAAGAGCTTGTTCAGCAATGGCGTTCAAAGTAAATAACAGTTCATGTTGAGAAGTGTTCCACAAAATTGTAGTCGTCTTGCCATCTCTATCAAGTGTCACCACATAGATATTTCCTTGTTGTAACCAATGAGTTTCCACATAATCGGCAAAGTGTTTTGTCACCACCCGATAGGCATGAAAGGCAAGCCGACGACTACCATCGGAACGGACTAAGCCAAATGGCTCTACATCTTCGGGATGGTTTAGACTATTTTGCATCTTGTATACTTCTATTCGTTCCGCCCCGCCTGCTAACATTAAAGCATGTGCTTGAATTATATAAGCGGCTTGCTCTTGACTGGAAACGATAAAAAGTGGTTCAGCCCATGGCGGCTCCAAATGGTCATCGGTTGGCGGGGCATTCGTTTCATTTATCCAAATCGGCTTATCGTCGAGATTATATTCGTAAAGAATAGAACGGATTTCTGTCAAGATTAAAAATGCTTGATAGGGGCGGTAATATAAATGATAACCAATGCCATCAAAATAGAAATTGTTTTCTTCGGCACGCGGGTCACTGGCTATGACATGCAACAATCGAGCCAAATACTGTTCACGGTCAAATTCCCTGTCCCAATGATTTCCCCAAGCAACCATGTCAGGCACAGCACGACTATCATTCATACCCTTGCTCGCCCAATGTGGTGTAGCAATCAAAATTGCTACGACTTCTCGCCCATCAGCCAACTCTTGATTAATCATGGGGTCAGGCACATTCGCAGGCTGCCACTCATCGGGGCTGTTTGGTTGAAACACATCCCAACGCAGAATTATACGAGAGTAACCAGCACCTGCTTCTGTGGCGGCTTGCGGATTCATGATGGTTTCCACAATTCCAAAACGTGGGTCAAGTGTTGGATTTTGAGCCTGATGGCTGATAGAGTTAGAAAGTAAAAAGACTAATATGAAAAAGATAGATTTAATATGTTTACTGTTCATAATGTTTTTTGGAGCGTCAAAATTTGCTTTGACATGAAAAAGCAAGCTTTTTCGCTCCAAAATCAAAAACCTTGCTTGTCTGATTCCACTAACGGTGTGGATGCTCCTCATAGGTGCGGGGCACAGTTACCGTCAAATTCTAACACAAAAATCATGTGTACGCCAATAAAACTAAAGTAACAATGATATTAATGAGTTTCTTCTGGAGATGTGGGAACATCATTCAAAGAAGCTAGATTCATTTTAGCAGCGACATAAATATTTGAATAACCTTGTTCAAAGGCGTAATTTTCTGCTTTTGTAAAAGCTACATGTGCTTCTGAAACTTGATTAAGATTTACATGTGCTTGTCCTGCTAATAACCAGCCAAAAGCATATTCCTCGTTCATATCAGTGGCTTCTTGAATGAATTGCAAAGCAGACTCAGGCTCATTCATCTGTAACAAAAATTTGCCATGTGTAGCTGGGATATATTCAGAGTCATGCGTTATCTCTTTTGCTTTTTCATACCATTGACCCGCTTCGTCGGCTCGGTCTAATCGTTCTAATAAAATTCCTTTCAAAACAAAAAAATCAACTTCGTCAGGAGCAATTGCTAAACCAGCTTCGACTTCGGCAAGTGATTCGGTATAGTTTCCTTCGGAAGCATGAAAAGTGGCGTTATCGTAATGTTTCATGCGGGCGATTACCAACGGGTCAGGGGCAAAAACAGTGTTAAATAAAATCACCAATATTAAACCAATTGAGGCTAATATTCCAAATCCTTTTACCAAATTTGCGACTATTTTTTTTCTCCTGCGAAGTACATACTGGTCAAGAAACCACCATGAATGTTCATTTTCTGTGGCAGTAGAAGGTCTTGCCTTTCGTATGACTTCGTTCCCTCCTAGCTGTTTTAAGATAGCTGAACTTTTTCGATTCAACTTTTTTCGTAACACTTCAAACCGAATCAACTCACCTGTGATGTCAACATCCTGATTGGTTTGCAAATAGTTTATCTTGTCATGAACACTATCTAGCGTATTCAGGTAAGCTAAAATTGTATCTTTATCTTGCTTAGTCAAATTGGCAAAATTATTTTCAGCTACATCCAGTTGGTTTTGGAATTGCGAGATGGGAATTTCAGAAGGTTGATGATGATAGAAATCTAGTTTTAATGATGCATCAGACATGATTATATTTTTCATAGCTCCTAATTCCAAATTCAGCAGTAGGCAATGTCAATAAAGGCTTGCCTTGCAAAGCAGACCTCATCGCTTGACGGTCATCCCATGCGTATTCGGTAGTATCAAAACACATGCTTTGTTCATGCCCCTTGCCAAATGTAATCACAATATCACCTGGTTGAGCCAATTGCGTGCCAAGTAAAATCGCTCGTCCTCTATCAGGCACACGATAAAAGACATGGCTTTTAACCCCTCCCCAACCCCTCTCCTTTGAAGGGGAGGGGCAAGGGGTGGGGTCTCCCATGTTTGAAGGGGATGGGTCTCCCATCTCTACTCCTTTTTCTATTATTGCATTTGCCATCACATCCAAAATTTCATCTAAATTTTCTGTGCGTGGGTCTTCGGCAGTGATAATTGTAATGTCAGCAAATTCGACGGAAATGCATGCCATAGCTGTTCGTTTATCCACATCACGAAGTCCTGCAGAACCCAAAATAGCTATAATGCGTTTATTGGTAATAGCATGGAAAGTTTCTAATACTTGACGTAATGAGTTTGGAGTGTGGGCAAAATCAACAATAGCAGTAAATGGCTGTCCCATGTCTATGCGTTCCATGCGTCCTGAAATTCCTTTGAATTGACGTAATGCACGTAAGGCAAGTTGTGGCTTGATGTCTAATCCTAATACGGTTGTTGCCAAAGCAGCTAACATGTTGCTTACATTAAATTTGCCAATTAGTTCAGATTCAACGGTATAAGTTTGATTATCAATGATAATATCAAAACATGTCATATCAGGTCGCAAAATAATGTTATCCGCCTGTAAAAGCGACTGTGGAGTGCATGGTGAAGGTTGATTATTTTGAATACCGTAAGCGATAAATGGGATACGCCCATCAATACGTTTTTGTAGAAAACCATAAGACCTATCATCACCGTTTAGGATTGCCAGTTTTTTTGTCATGTCAAATAAACGAGCCTTAGCTCGACGATATTCCTGCAAAGAACCATGAGTATCTAAATGCTCATGGGTAATATTTGTCATAACACCAATATCAAAATCACATCCTGCCACGCGATGTTGAGCCAGCCCATGCGAGGTAGTTTCTAAAATGCAAAATTCAGTTTGGGCTTCAACCATTTGAGCTAGATAACGTTGCATATCAGGAGCATCGGGGGTAGTGGTGTGTAGCCCCGTTGAGGAGACATCATCGCCAATTACAACATTAACGCTGGTAATCATGCCTACTTTATGACCTGCTTTTTTAAGAATAGTGTAAATCAAATTAGTGGTACTTGTTTTTCCATCAGTTCCTGTTACGCTGATTAGAGTTAATTTTTTGCTTGGATAGTCGTACCAAGCCGACATTAAATTTCCCAATGCTTCTCGCCCGTTTGGTGTTTTAATCAGTGTAATATTTTTGGGGATTTCAAGGGTGATATTGCTATCTTCTTCAGTCATGATGGCAACAGCACCGCCTTTGAGTGCTTGGGGAATGAATGTATGTCCATCCACATAGATACCTTTATAAGCTACAAACAAACTGCCAGGCATGACCTGACGACTATCAGCTGTGATGTTGGTGATTTCTATATTTGTGTAATTTCTAAGATTATATTTTTGTAAAGGCTGTATTAATTTTTCTAGTTTCATCATGGATTTATCAACTAGATTTGCACTCTATTGATGTTTAAGGCATAATGTCATTGTTCATGAACTTCAATTATTACTAAAAAAATAAATTTGTCAAGATTTGCAATTAAAATTAAAAGGAGCAAAATAAATGGCTTCTCTAATCAAAAAAACCCAAACACTTGTTTCAGCTAACTTACATGCTTTGGTTGATAAAGCTCTTAAAAATAATAGTGTTAAAGTATTAGACCAATATATTCGTGAAGCACAAGGCAATCTGCGAAAATTGGAAAATACGTTAATTAATGTAATTACTCAACTGAAGTCTATGCAGAGAAAAGAACGAAATTTGGTGGCTGAAACCGAAAAATTAGATGGACAAATTGATGCACTGTTAAGGCAAGGGCGAGACCGTCTAGCTTTAGCCATACAATCAAAATATAATGACAAGCTAAATTTGATTGACCAGTATCAAGTGCAAATTGAACATCAAAAACTGGAAGTAGAGTCACTACAAGCGGCAAAAATCAAATTAGAGTCTCGCTTGGATACGATTAAAAGCCAACGTGAGAATTTGATTATCCTCTTAGAATTGGCAAAGTCAAAAGAGATAGCCATAAAAACAGTTCGTTCATTGGACGATTTGCAAGGGATTGGCGATAACGATATTGCTCGGATTGCGGATAGTATCCATGCTCGTTTAGACAGAGCCGAAGTAGAGATGGAAACATACTCTGGACGTTTGGATAATCAATTAGACGAAACTATAGAACGTACCATGTTAGAAGACCAACTTGCTACTCGTCGAAAACGATTGACCACACATGAACAGAAGTTGTTGGAAGACATTGAGACATAGAGTATGGTTTCGTAAATACATGTTCCAATTTTGAACATACAAAATTCTAACAAATTTCTCATTAAAGTTTAACAAATTCATGCTAGATTTACAATAAACGCATAGAAATTCAATTTCTGAATATTTTATACAGAGTCAAAAGGAGACGTGTTATGAATAGACAAAACCAAATCTTATTAGTTTTATTAGTTATTCAAGTTGTGTTGGCGGCATTTATTTTTTACCCAAGTAGTAGTAATCCCGTAATGAGTGGTGACACACTATTTGGCGAGTTGGAAGTTGACGATATTGTCAGCATGACCATTACCGATGACCAAGAAAATGTCATTACTTTAAACAAAGATGGCTTGGATTGGATATTGGCTGATGCGGATGATTTTCCAGCTGATGGTTCAAAAATCACTCCAATTTTAACGGATTTAGTAGGTTTAAAAACGAATCGGCTTGTAACCCGCACCGATGACAGCCATAAACGCTTGAAGCTAGCCGATGACGATTTTACACGCAAAGTCGAGTTAAAGACCAAAGATGGCACCAGCCATGTCATTTATTTGGGGTCATCTCCCACAACAGGAGCTACTCATGTGCGTCGTGGCGACCAAACAGAAGCCTATTTGACGGATTGATGCTCTTTATTTAAGTGTTCCAAGCGATGAAGTGACGAAAATCACCCTTAAAAATGGGAATGGCGAATTTGTTTTTGAAAAGAAAGAAATTGAAGTAGAGTCTGAAGATGAAGAAACAACAGATTTGTCCAACAGTGAGTGGCTAATGGTCGGCTTATCTGAAGGAGAATCCCTCGACCAAAGTAGTGTTAGTGCCATACTTAGTCGGGTTAGTTCAGTGAGAATGACAAGCCCATTGGGGAAAACTGCCAAAGCTACTTACGGCATTATTGCTCCCCAAGCCGCACTGACTTACGAGGTTGCTGGTAAGACCTACACATTATTGGTCGGGGCGAAGTTGGGCGAAAATTATGTAGCAAAATCGTCTGAATCAGATTACTATGTCGAAGTTTCATCTTATACAGTACAGTCATTTATTGATAACTCACTTGATAATTTTCTACAAAAGAAGCCTGAAGACGAAGGATAAATTTGACTAGACTACAGAAAGCTGCTGTTTGACTAGACTGTAGAAGTTTTTGAGGACTCTGTGGCTAAAATTTGGAGACCATTTATTGAACATGCCGAAACGACCATGGTGGGTACTTGCCGTGCAGATGCCCGTCCTAAAAACAACCATCCACGAATATCATCGGCAACAAAAGTTTGTCATCATGGGTGAGCCCATCATCCAAAGTTTGACGTGGATTGTTTATGGTCCCTTGTTCGCCCTAAGCAGCATTGTTATTTACACTGTGCTTGCATGGAATTTTGAAGTTAATACCCAATCCCTTGCACTTCGATTGTCCGCCTCATGTGCCTTTATCCTAGTGCCAATGATTGCCTGGTTTGTCGGGGCATTCATCATGAGCAAAATCACCGAACCGTACATAAATCGTCAGATTAAAGCAAATATACAACATGTTGAAATTACCATTGATTTTACAAAGGACATATTACAGTTAAATAAAAACAAAGCTATTCCACTTGAGAATATCGCCGACCTACAACTCATTTCCGATAGAGGTGAAATATATAGCCATGATGCTGAATATAATCCATTGTTAAATTTAATCATGACAACTGATGATGAAAAGATAACAATTTTAAGTAAGGAACTGGGAACACGTCTCCAGAAATTAGATTTATTGAACAAGTTAGAAAAATTGCTGTTTGACACGTAGCCAGGCATCCTCGTTAGTAGACCCCACCCCCGCCCCCTCCCCTACTAAGGAGAGGAGAGTAAGATGTAACCGTTCACCCCACCCTTGCCCTCCCCCACAGGGAGAGGGTAATCTACCCCCTCAATCTCCACGCCTGCGGGGGGAAGTGACTGCTCCCTCCCTGTTCACGGGGCGGGGCAGGGCTGTTCAATGCTAAAGAGGATATTGGATTTCGTACCTCAATCTCATCCATGGGGTATTGTTTTTAACAGCATAAAGTAGGGATTTATGGCATAAATCCTAGAAAAAATAGCATTGAACAACCCTGAATAGTAGGGGCGTACGGCCGTACGCCCCTACAACTAGCATTGAACAGACCTGGGGGGTGGGGTCCACTGACAATTGTGTAGGGGCTATCAGGGATGTTTAATGCTAAAACAAAAACATGGCTTGGGATATTTATGGAGCGAAAAAGCTTGCTTTTTCATGTCAAAGCAAGCTTTGACCCTCCAATTTATCTTGTCAAAAAATAGCATTGAACACCCCTATTTAAGATATGATTTTGATAAAGGATAAATTGACTTATGTATATTAGACAAGAGGAGAGACAACGGTTACTTGTTCAGCGTTTCTATTTCTCTTAGTTTTATACATATCTGTTATTAGTGGCATCTGGCTTGTGATAGTCGCTAAAGAAAAGCCACATGAATTGTGTAATTCATGTAATGAATTATGTGAGCCACGCCCTGAACTTTGTAGCCCATGTGATGAATTATGTAAACTACACCCTATGCCTACCGCCACACGAGATGCGGATTCATTTGCAAATGAAGGTGACGGTCTTTTCTACGATGACATATCAACAGGCGACATCTTTTTTGCTGAAGGACGTGTTCTCAAAGCAATTTCAGTTTATCAACAAGCAATTGATTTAAACCCCAATAATGACCTGCCCTATAGTCGTCAGGCACAATTGCTTGTTTATCATGGAGCCATCGGACAGGCACTCATCCAAGCTGAAAAAGCAGTTTTACTTAATCCCACGAATCCCGATAATCTAGCTACCTATTGTTGGGCATTGGATTGGGAAGGGCATTACGGCAAGGCATTGCAAACATGCCAATGTGCCTTAGAATTTGAACCTAATCATGTACTAAGCTATGCTTATTTGACCGAAATTTACACCGATATATCGATATGGGATAAGGCAACAGAAATGGGAGAAATGGCATTGTCGCTTGACCCCAATCACCCCGATGTGCAACACAACATGGGGTATCTTTTTCAAAGACAAGCCCAGTATGAACAAGCGACTGAACATTACGAACAGGCAATTAGCCTCAAGCCCAATCAGGCTTGGTATTATCAATCGGCGGGCAGAAATTATTTCCTGTGGGGAAAATATGACGAGGCTATCAAACGATTTCGCCGAGCAATCCGTTTAGCTCCCGTTAATGCCTTGAATTACGACCGACTCGGCTGGACTTATTATTCCGATGGAGACCCTTTTCGAGCAATAGATGCTTTAGAGCAAGGCATTCAAGCTGACCCATATTATGCTCGTACATGGGGGCGTTTGGCAACGATTTATTTTCAACGGCAAAATTATGAGCAGGCAATCAATATTTTTCCGAAAGCGATTGCCGTGTCCGAATACGAATTTTTAAGCAAAGTCCGAAATATTGAGATTACTATTCAAATTCAAGGAAAATTCGGCACGGAACGCTTGCCAATTTTGGTGCAACTTAATTATCAGCATAACAAAAGTGAGATTGTTGGTTATGTTATCCCACATAAATCCAAGCGGCTTAATACAGTTATTGCCATTCCCGATAAAAACAGGGCACCACTAGAATATTACTACACACTTGGCTTGGTATACACTTATTTGAATCCTCCTGAATGTGAATCAGCTATTCCGTGGCTGATTAAAGCGGTCAATAAAGAACCTGCCGCTTACAATCCTGCTTGGCATGGTTTTAATACCTGCCCGACAAATGATATTCCTCTAACGCCAACCGCAACAATCGAAGAACCATAAGCACCTAAGCATAAGGTCTTATGCTATCTTATGGTCATGCACTCAATTTTAAAATCAACTTTGATACTTTCTCATCAAATCCACAATCCTTTAGCCTGTTCCATGTTTTAGGGAAAGTTTCAACTAAATCGTTTAGTTCTCTTTGGCGAGTTGCCATGTATGCGGTGATGCCGTAAGTAGTCCGTTTAGGAAGAGTAACAAATTTCTTTTCCTGCTTCCATGAGCCGTACTTCAAGATGTTTAATAAGATATCACTTGCCACTTCTGCATCCTGCAAATCACCTAAATGGTCTTGCAACATTTTTATTTCAGTAATCAACTCTTTTGCCACAGGGTCTAATACTTCCTGAAAATACTCTAAAGTATATCGCAACCCTTT
>NBMH01000138.1 GCA_002084875.1 Anaerolineaceae bacterium 4572_78
GAGTTATTTTACTTGCCTCAAGAACAAACTCCTGATTATCATGGTGAACGCTTGAGTATCTACGACATTCATTGCACTGATACTTCAGGACGTAAATTCATCGTAGAAATGCAAAAACATTGGCAATGGAATTTCAAAGAACGTACCCTGTATTACATTTCGCTAGCCATTAGCAGACAAGCAAAAAAAGGAAAATGGAACTTTCACCTATTGCCTGTCTATTGTGTCAGTATTGCCGACTTCTACCTGTCCACTAAGGAGGAACGAAAGACAATACAAAATGGCGACTATCTCCATCCTGTGGAATTAGTCAATACCAAGACCAAAACTATATTCTACCAAAAGCTAAAAATAGCCTTTGTTGAGTTACCAAATTTCCACAAAAAGCCGCATGAACTGACCGACCGTTTGGATAAATGGATATACATCATCAAGAATATGGTCAAATTGACAGAAGTGCCAGCCGAATTTTCAGAAGAAACGTTATTACAATTATTTAAGATGGCAGAATATGCAAAACTGACTCCCAAAGAACGAATCAAGTATGAAGGAGACTTGAAGCGAGACTGGGACCATCAAAGTATTTAAGCTACTGAATTATCTATTGAACAAATCAATCAATTAACCACCACGAAGGAATAACACCATGACAACCATCAAACTGAATCATACCGAATATGACCGCCAATCGGTGAAGTGTTCTGCCAGATGTGTTTCAATTTCAGGCAAGGTGGGAATGCTCTTCATGCCTACATTTCTGACGGATAACAAAGCACAGACATTGGCATATTGAGCTGATTTAACAATGTCTTTTGTTTTATGATAGTACACAAAAAATGTGGTTGAGAAAATGTCACCAGCACCTGTAGAGTCGGCTTCCTTTTCTGGTTGGGTGGGTATCTCAAAAATGTGTTCGTTCTGATAGACTCGACAACCTTTTTCTCCTAGCGTTTCAATTCCAACTTTTACAGATGTTAATAACCGAGTCATGGTTGTCTTGTCTCCCTGAAAATCGGCTAGGCTGGTGACTAAAATATCAATGTACGGCAAATATTGATTGAGTTCAGGATGGACTTCATAAATTACATTTCGTGTAGAATCATATCCTCTTAGCCATCCCTGCACGGTAACACATACCAGGCTATTTGGAAATGCTACACATAAACGAGGAGAGATTTCTTGGGCAATTGGAGCCAGATGCACAATTGGGGCATGTTGCCATGTATCGGGTATATCAGTTAATTCAATTATACCACTTTGAGCCAACCACTTTTGATAACGTTGTCCGTCACGATATATGTTTTCAAACGTGGTACTGTATTCATAAGGTATACATTTAACTTGAACGCCTTGTAAAATATCCAAAGAAGGAATATCGGTTCCAGCACATGTGACAAGAGCCACTTGTTGTTTTAAGTTACGAGCCGTCAAGGCTGAATAGGCACATGTGCCGCCCAACATTGCTCCATCGGGTATGTTATCTTTGGCAACATGTCCGATGACAAGGTAATCGGGAATGCAAAAACCGAAGCTTTTGCACTCCTGCAAGTTTTCATGTTCCAAATGCATGTTGCTAAGAAGCATGACGCAAGAATCGAGCAGTAAACACCAGCGTGACTAATCCTAAGCCAATGAGAACAAATCCCAATATTCCCGTACCTGTAGCAGGTACTTGCTCATGTGAAGCAGGTGTAGCAACAGGGACGGGGGTATTTGGTGACACAGGTTCAGCCGTTGGTGCAACCGCAAGTGCCTGTGATGTAGCAGTCTGCATAGTGCCACTTTCACCACCTCCTTCTCCATTTTCTCCTGTGCCAGGTTGTACAGGAGTAGTAAGAGGTAGTAGAGTAGATGTTATATCAAGTCCATCAGACGGTGTCACTACTTCACCATTTTGTCCTGTAAGGGTTTCAGTCGTAGCAGAAGAAAGTGTATCATCAGATGACATGTCAGATTGTGGAGTTAGTGTTGGTTCTAGCTCATCGGCAACAATAGTTGGTGTTGCTTCTACAACTTCATCTTGACCATACATACTGCGAAAAACCAGTACGCCTCCAATTGCTACTAATCCTAAAACAACTAGACCAACTAGACCAACTGCTAAGATGATAAACAAACGATTACCTGATGTTTCTTCAGTTTCACCCTCTTCATCTTCTTCGAAATCTTCATCGTCAAATTCATCATCGTCAAATTCATCATCGTCATATTCATCGTCATACTCATCTTCGTACTCTTCCTCATCCAATTCATCGAAATCATCATCAAAATCATCTAAACTATCACTCATAAATCCTCCTATGAAAAATTAAAGTTTTCAACACATAGAACGGACCTCTAGTCCGTCCACAGCACGGGCAAGATGCCCGGTGCTCGTGAATCTTAAAACAGTCTTTTACTCATTTTCTCACATAACTCATAATTATGTCAACTTGCAGACTTAATTTTTGTATTTAACTATGGTGAGACTGCACTCAATTGGTACGGGATCCTGCTTGAAGAACAAAATTTAACACGTTAGGACCTGAAAAGATTTGCATTCGACCATCCTGAATATGATATCGTTCAACCGATTCAAGAAGTCCTAAATAATCCATTTCTTGTTTCATAATCGATTCAGAGCTACATGCCATGCGCGTGCTAACAGGCACTCCAATCGTGAGTTCGTTTCCCATGCGACTAAATGAAGCGGAGTAATTGTTACAGCTTGCCGAACCACTGATTTTATCTGCCGTGAAGGAAACAGTAATTTGTGTACCAGTAATTACTTCATGAGCATTATCAGCTTTACCATAAGAAACCAATACCCATGTCGAACCTTCCAACTCAAATTGTGCTAATCCATCATCATCTTCATCAGAACTTTTTTGTATGTTTTTTGTTGGTATCCATAATCGCTGTCCGATTTCAATCATATCAGGATTGACGATGAGGATAAAATTACTATCTGTTTCTGCTTTTGCATTTGTTGCATCAACGATAGCATGGTAGGCGAGTACATCACCATAATATTTTTCGGCGATTTTACTTAGCCAATCACCTGCTTGGACAATGTATAGCTCCCCGTCAGAATCCTGTTTTGCTGTATTAGCCATGACAACACCTACTGTAAAGGTTAATAGTAAAAGTATAATTAGACACGTTACTTTTTTCATTTTCCTCCTTAAAACTTAACAGAGTTTAATTCCCTATTTCAAATATTTCTATTATATCACTCCTTTCTTAAAACAGCAATTTTGGAGCGAAAAAGCTTGCTTTTTCATGTCAAAGCAAACTTTTTCGCTCCATGAATTATCATGTCGGGAATTGCTATCCTCCTTGTCGTTTTTGTCGGACAACATTTCGCCGATTGAGATTTTCCCATTGTGTATCTGCTGAAATTGTGGTCGGGGTTTGTTTGGTATAACGGCGATGTACGGTAGGAGACTCAGTAATCATAATCGGCACAGCACTTTGAACAGTGGCATTTGGAGTGATAGCCGTAGCCTGAATGGTATACTCACCAGGCGGCAAAACCCGCCCATAATCATCATAACCATTCCACTGAACTTCGTGCTGACCGCCGCTTCGTTGACGGCGTTGGCTGATAGTTGCTACTGATTGTCCCAACTCGTCAATAACTTCGATAGCTGACCTAGCCGACTTCGATAAATCGAGATTTAAAGTCACAAATTCTTGTTCTTCGGGACGACCTGGCATGAAGGCATCCGTATCACTTTTAAGTGAAACAGATACAGGGCGGGTCAAGAAATAACCAAGTATCATAATAGATGGAATTAAAACTAACAATGGTGTCGCCAGCGATGAAAGGGATGGGAAATTGTTTAGCAATTGGGTCAACTCGTTTTGTGCCACAGGACTGTTGAAAAATACCTGACGCGTCAATGTTGCCGTATTGCCTGCAATATCACGAGATTCAATTGTGACTAAATTTGCCCCATTTGCTAAATTCAATGTCGTTTGAAATTCACCAAGGGTACTGACCGCTACCACTTGATTGTTGACCAAAATAGTGGAACCGACATCGGTACGCCCAGTTAGCCGCACTTGCGATTGTTGGAACTCAGCTCCTTCATCCAAGCTTAATTTGATGGCGGGAGCCGTTGATTTCAAGTGAACCAAACGAGATAAAGTGGTCACATTACCGACATCATTGGTCGCCTGAATCCGTAGCGTATTATCACCCTCTTGCAAGATGTATTCATGCTGAAATGTGCCATCTTCTTGCAAATTAACAGGCTGATTATTAATCGTCACCGATTCTGCATTAGGAGCAACACCCGATATATCAAGGACAGCATCATTAAGCCAAGCATCGTTGTATGGCTCGTTTAATACCAATTCGGGAGCTTGGGTGACAAGCGTAACCTCATGTGTAGTACGAGTTGAATTTCCAGCAGGGTCACTGGCGATAATCTCTAAAATATTTGAGCCTTCCGTTAGCTGGCGTTCAATTTGAAAACGCCCTTGAGAATCGACAGGGATAACATCTGCCCGCCCAGATTGATAAACAGTTGTACCTGGTTCAGTGATGCCTTCAATTACCAAACTTGGATTAGCCACGCGGTTGAGGTCATCCAAATTAATCAATTGCAAGGGAGGAGGTTCGGTATCAACGACCACCTCTACACTTTGCGAGTTTGAACGGGATTCACCTTTAGCTGTTGCCTGCAACATGTAAGTCCCATCAACAACCATGTTTTCACCATCCCTTAAGCCATCCCAAAGAATGATATACTGCCCACCTGGCTGATTATCCACATCGGCTAAGGTGGTAATCAATGCACCTTTTTCATCAAAGACTTGTGCTGTAACATGAGATTCTTCGGAAATAGAATAAATGAAATTTGTTGTATCCTGAGTCAGGTCATTGTTTGGTGAAATGATTACAGGATTTGCTGAAACGGTCACATCAGGCACGCTGAGATACTCACCTAAAAAGGTGCTTCCTAGCAAGACCAATACCAACCCAATGCCTAACGCAGTTACAAAATTTTGAACCGTTAGGCGATTACTTGATTTACTGCCATGCCGAGCATGCATTCGATTGATAGAACTTTGTGTATTTCTCATGAGTAACTCAATCCAATTCTAATAAAATCAAACCAGAATCTTGTTCAGGCGGTCTCCATTCTGGTAGTTCAGGTAAAGGAACAGGCTTAGGAGCAACCTTCCATGCTTTCGATGAAACATTGCTGTGAGAAACCCGAACAGATTGCAAAGGTGATTTTTCAAAAATAGGTTCTTCCATTTGCGGCATAGGATATACATCTTGGTTGTCAGACAAAGACACTTGACTTGCACGTCTGATGGGCATGCGTGGTGCTACTGGCAGTTCTAAATATTGCCGCATAACTTCTAAACTGCCCGTAAATAAAACTGCAACTATTATCATTAAGGTCAACTGATTATAATCCAAACTTATCGGAGCGGCTTCAACTAGCCATGTCACTAAGACTAAATGTCCGCCTAGCAAAACTGCTCCACCAAGTATGCATGCCCCAAATGTAGACCATGGATAACGAAAATAAATCCATTGTCTTTCTGCTAAGACTCCCACCAAAGCCGCTACTATCCCCCAAATGGTAATTTGCAACAAATTATAAAGAAGGATAGTCGTATCAGGAGCAAATGGTTCTAATAACTTTAGCAAAGTGTCTAAGGCACTGATACCATGAAACCTTTGCATGATACCGGGCAATAATGGGACTTCGCCGCCTATCAACAGCCAATCAATACTTGCCAGACCAACCATTCCCCCTAGTAATTTTCCCCAAAAGGCGGCTGTCCATCCAATCCAAAAACCATTGACTGAACCCCACCACAAGCCTGCTAAAATAGGTACTATCCAATGGAAATTATATTGAGCCAGCCAAGGTGTTGCTAAAATTAATACCGTCGCTCCCAGGTAATGGCTAAATGGTCTTTGCCCCAAAATAGCCACCGCTAGAACTAAGACTGCCAGATATAACGAAATCGTAAAGACAGGATACAGTACCGCTAATGTTGCCAAGACAAACGCCGCCAGTTGCCATTTTAAGGCAAATATGGCAACCAATGCCACTAAGACAGGTGCCCAATTTGGTGGATAAACGGGCAAACTGACCAACACAACTGCTACCAATAAAGCTAATCCTGCGGCGGTGATGATTGCTTCAAGTAACCATTGGTAACGTTTATATATTCCATGTAAAGCACTTAATATTATATTCATAAAACTATTCTCCTCATTAGACAAGAAATGTTTTTAAAAACCTTTTTTGTCTTAGCCTTTTACATGATTTCATATTTTCACAAAATTATCTACTGAAGATGACTGGCGAGCATGAGTACGACCCCAGCCTCGTAATTTTGCAATTTCATGTTCCATAGTTTGTGACAATGGAATTGTAACGGGTCACGTCCTCGTTGAGCAAGATGAATGGCAAAAATCTCACGTCGTTCCCTGACATGGGGCAGGTCGATAAAAAATATCTCATCAAACCGTCCCTTTCGTAATATTTCAGGTGGCAATACAGACACATCATTTGCTGTGGCAATGACAAAAGCAGGAGCGGTTTTTTCTTGCATCCATGTCAAAATGGAGGCAAATATGCGAGCCGTTGTTCCTGCATCAGAATTATAAGAACTTTTTACCCCTCCTAAACCTTTTTCAATTTCATCAATCCACAATACACATGGTGCCACAATTTCTGCTAGACGCAATGCCCCGCGAATATTGTTTTCCGATGAGCCGACCAATTCACTAAAAACCCGTCCCAAATCTAGGCGTAGTAAGGGCAACTTCCATTGACTGGCAACCGCTTTTGCCACTAAACTTTTGCCTGCTCCTTGCACACCCAATAAAAGTAACCCCTTTGGTTCAGGCAAACCAAAGGCACGAGCCTGTTCGCCAAAGGCTTTGCTTCTTGTGCGGAGCCATTCCTTCAGTAAGTTTAAGCCTCCTACACTTGAAAAATCCTCAACCGATTGAAAATACTCTAATACCTGTGAACGGCGGATTAACTGCTCTTTTTCTGAGATGATGACATCAACATTAATCTCATGGTGCATCACCAAACTTTTAGAAAACACATTTTCAGATTCAGTGCATGTCAGCCCACGAGCAGCATTTAGTATTTTCTCGCGATGTCCATTTGATATAGATAGTTTCATTCCTGATATTTCACGGGCAGAGCGAACCACGCGGTTTAATGATTGAGCTAATTCCTCAACAGTTGGCAAACTATAATCCAATACAGTAATATCCTTTTCCAACTCTGGCGGAAACACCAAAGTCGGCGACAGGATAATAAGCGTTTTACGACTCCTTTTCAATTCTCCAATGACATCCCGCATTTTTCGCACAATCAAGGGATGGTCACTACTGCCATGTGGGTCAAGGAAAGGATGAAAATCCTTCAAAATAAAAATGGCTGATTCTTGTGAGCGATGAATATACTCCAATGCTTCAACAGGATTACGAGTAGCAGGGTCAACCGAATTTTTACGCGGTTGGTCAATATGAACAACGCCATTAGTTAATGTCCATGTGTATAGCTGTTTATGGCGTTGTCCTGCTACTTGCCGTAACATGTTTTCAACTCGTTCCTCTTCCCATGATATAATGTAAAGGAGCGGGTATTTCGCCCTAGTCAAAATATTTAACTGCTCTATCGGATGCAATAAACTTGACATAATATTTTCTCTATACCAGAATAACACATTTACGGTACGTTGTCAACTTTTTTATTTAACATAATATTTTAAATTTTCGTAAGGAGCTTTTTTGGGAGACTATTGGAGTAATCGTCCACCTCTCCTTGTAGTGAACAGCCCTATCCCTCATGGAGAGAGATGAATAATTATGCCTGAAGATATTGATAAGTTGTTTGACAATACAAAGAATTGGTGTAAATTTAGCATCAGTGCTTTTTGACGAAAGGACTTGGGCAAAAAGGGTTAATTGCCCAAAATGATTTAGAGATTTGAATAAGTTAGATTGATATTGTAGGAAAATTATGACCTCAAATATATTAAATTTTAGAGATTGTACTTTAGCCCAACTTGATGAGCTATTTGAATTAAATCATAAAGCCAAAGAGCAAACGCTTATAGGTTGGTTAAATTGCACAGCCGAAATCACCGACTTTGAGCGGCAAAGCCTGTTGTTATTTCAAGATTTGCTCAAGAAAAATGTCCATGATTGGAACGAATTTGATTTAATTCAAAATTTCATCGGTCCCGTTTTTGTGTTAGTAAGTTTTAGTACGGACAAATTTAACCTATTTGCCGAGAGAACATTTAGTGGCATTGTTGATGGGGTTAAGATGATGGGAAAACCTGACAATATGATTGCCAGTGGTTTCCGCAAACCTAAGAAACCATACTTCTGTTTTCAAGAATACAAAAAAGAGACTGCCCCCGACAAAGACCCAGCTGGGCAAGTTCTAGCAGCCATGCTAGTTGCTCAAGAAATCAACGAATATAAACACCCAGTATATGGTTGTTATGTTCAAGGGCGAAATTGGTTTTTCATAACATTGCAAAATAAAACATATTCCATCAGCGATGGACATATTGCCACCCGCGATGATATTTTTGATATTTTTCGTGTTTTAAAGATGTTAAAACAAATCATCACTGATTTGTGTAATGATTACATTAGATAATGTTTTAAAGATGTTAAAACAAATCATCACTGATTTGTGTAATGATTACATTAGATAACAGGAGAAAAATTAATGAGTATTGCAATTATTACTGGTTCAGCTGGTTTAATCGGCTCCGAAGCGACCACTTATTTTGCCGAAAATGGGCTGGACATCGTTGGCAGATTTGTTCAAACAACATGGCAAAAATATCAGCTTGATTATCCATGCCGCTGCTCAACCGTCGCATGACTGGGCGGCACGCGAGCCTCTAACAGATTTTACGGTTAATGCTAATGGTACGCTAAACTTACTTGAAGCGACTCGCTTATTATGCCCCGAAGCGGTTTTTATTTTTACCTCGACCAATAAAGTGTACGGCGATACCCCCAATCGATTGCCTTTAATTGAACATGGAAAGCGTTGGGAAATTGAGCCAAATCATGTTTATGCCGATGGCATTGCTGAGGATATGTCCATTGACCAAACGCTACACAGTCTTTTTGGAGCATCGAAAGTAGCCGCTGATGTGTTGGTACAGGAATATGGTCGTTATTTCGGCATGTACACGGCATGCTTTCGAGGCGGGTGTTTAACCGGTCCCAGCCATTCAGGGGCAGAGTTGCATGGCTTTTTGGCATATTTGATGAAATGCACCATGACTGGCAAGCCGTATACTGTGTTTGGTTACAAAGGGAAACAAGTGCGAGACAATATCCACAGTGCCGATTTAATTCGTTCATTTGACGAATTTTTCCGAAATCCTCGCATTGCCGAAGTGTATAACATCGGTGGGGGACGATATAGCAATTGTTCAATGTTGGAAGCAATTGAAATGTGCCAAGAAATTGTCGGGCGAAAATTGAATTGGACATACTCTGAACAAAACCGCATTGGTGACCACATGTGGTGGGTTAGTAGCCTTAGTAAATTTATGGGCAACTATCCAGATTGGAAATTGAAGTATGATATTCCTCAAATCCTCAAAGAAATTTATGAGGAAAATCGAGAACGATTTTCAGGTCAGTGAAATTGCAGGTTTTGTTGGCGATATCAAACAACATGATGACTTGACAATTGTGGTGGTTAAGATATAATTTAGACATGCTTGGCAAAAATTTACATTATTTCACAAAAACACTACGGTACTTTCAATGGTATCATGGTACAATGGCTTTGATATTGATAGCCTTCTTTTTGCGTGTCTATAAGTTAAATGATATTGCCATTGAAATAGATGAAATGTTAAGTGTCGAATGGTTCATGCGAAATGACTTCATTTATCTGCTGACCCACAACACCGAGTTAAATAATCATCCTCTCAATTCAATATTTGCTTATCTTATGTCTTATGGCAACGAACTGGCATTTACTTTACGTTGGCACTCGGTCATATTTGGAGTACTGACCATTGCTTTCTTGTTACGATTGGTAAGGGAATGGTTTGATGTAAAACATAGTTTACTGGCTGGTTTCCTGGTCACAACTTCTGCATATCATGTGCCAATATCACAAATTGCCCGCGGTTATGCCATGTCAATCGGCTTTACAGTCATGGGGGTTTATTTTCTTTACCGCCTACTCGGAAGCGACCTTCATGGCACTCAGAATCTTGAAGCAAAGTGGTATTGGTTTGGCTTTATCGCATGCTCAATTCTAAATATCTATAGTCATCTTTATGGTGTAATGGCTGTTGGAGTGTTAGGGGTGATGGGCATTGTTTTTATCTTCAATCAGTATCGAAACGAGCAGGGTATCAAAAGCATTATTCCTTCAGTTACCTTGAAATCACCCATCATGCTGATTTTTGGCATCATGATTATTTACAGCGGGGCATTGATATTGTACATGCCCATGTTGAGTGATACCTTAGCAATTGTGGGACAGCAAAACCGTTTTCGTGAAAAAGATGTCAGCCATGTTGAAGTGCAAACACCATTACAACAAATAACCAAACCAATTTATGCTACCATTCGCCGCTTTAGCATTACTGCTCAAAATAGGCGAGTTCGGGTGATGGATTCGACTTTTCATGTGAGCCGACTCGACCTAATTTCATTACTTGCTGATAGCGAGTTCGGTTTTTATTTTTGTGTGATTAGCATATTACTTGGGTTTATTTTTTCATGGCATAGATTTCGTTGGCAGACGTTTTATTTGGTGATATGGCTGGTATTGCCATTCATGGTACAATTTGTAGCCGATTGGATAATACCTGGTTCGTACTATCGTGGACGGTTTCTTGCCTTTGTTTATCCTGCATATCTGCTGTTGATGATACGAGGCTGGTTTGGGTTCACACATGCCATAAACAAAAAAATTGGCATGATAATCGCCAGGGGATTCATTAGCATATTTATTATTATCAATCTTGCTTGGTTGACCAGCTACTACGCTTCGGCAAAACAAGCAGGCTGGCAAACAATAGCCGATACCATTACTCAAAACAGGCGTGCCAACGACATGATTTTATGTGGGCAACGTGCCATGACACATTGCAACAGTGACCCCAATGTCCGTACCCGTCTATTTGTTGAAGAGGTGGACAAGCTAATAAATACGGATTTTATTTGTCCAAAAAGTGAATCTCAAAACTTCGCCTTGACAAACGAGAGAATGAAACAAGACGGGCGAGTATGGTTAATCATGCCGTATCTTAAGCAAAATCAAATTGATGATTTAGCACAAACAATCTCACACGAGTCCTATTGGCTAACAGGTGAGCCACCATTTGACCGCACAGGTTTAATCCTTTTTGACTCACAGGAAACATTGACAGATAACTTGACCGATATGTTACAATTCCGTTCTCAATCGGCATTGATACTGCTCGAACGCGAACACAGTTATATCACTTTAGCTCAAATTTATCTTTACCAACAGAAATTTTCGGCTACTGAAAACACATTAAACCAAGCCATGACATATCCACCGAGTCATGAACAGACGAGTCAAGAATTAGACCGTTTAACAAAACAATTAGAATTTGCTCAACAGGCAGAACAAGCAATTGCAAAAATCCCTAAAAATGTCAGACATGTAAATAGAATTTTTCGCATGGAGCACCAAAGTACGAATTTGGCATGCTCCAATGTAGCTCGTTTAGTAGCCTATCACATCAACAAACAAGCACTTCTCCCCAATGATACCCTACTGGTAACTCTTTACTGGTTGCCCTTAACGTATATCGAGCATGAACTAGCTTCGTTTGTTAATCTGACTGATGTAAGGGCAAATGTTTTGGCAAAAGCAAATAGTATTCCCAATTGGCAGCCAGGTGAATTAGCTGTCGAAAATTATACCTTTCATCTTGAAAATGATGTGTCAACGCCTTATGCTTTGAAATTAGAAGCAGGCTTGTTTGATATCGAAGGTTCGCAATTCATACCCACTTTTGATAAAAATGGAGAACCTATACATACCCCTATAGCAAAGTTAGCCATTAAGACAAAGCATGCAGATTCTATAGACGCACCACAACAATTCGAGGCTCTGTTTGACCAAGCAATTAAATTGGAGTGGCATACATTTGTTTCAGAACCACCTAGTCTAACATTGCACTGGCACATGCAAAAAACTGTAAATGAAGATTATACCTTGTTTATTCATTTGATTGACGAACAAGGTACATTGGTCGGGCAGATAGACGGTCAACCATTTAATGGTAATTATCCCACTTCATGGTGGCAAAAAGGTGAACGCATTATTGACTTGTACCCCTTGCCTTCAATGCCAAAAGGAAAATATCAGATAATGATTGGCTGGTATCGTTTAGCAGATGGCATGCGATTACCAGTTGTGAGTGGCATAGGAAATGTTGTTAGGCATAATGCGGTATTAATTGAGAATGAAGCATGGTATGGGGATTAAAAGAATGGTTTCCATAAAGTGAATTTTGCACTAAATTTAAATTGCCCCTTGACATAATTCCCAAAGTGTGATACAATACCTAGTATGTGAGGGTAGCTTGGTTAGCCGATTCTGCGATGGCACGTCGTGGAGGCGAATTGTTCACCACACTTCTTAATTTAATCACCGAGTGATTAAATTACTTATGTCAAGGTTACGTGTAACCTTGACATAAGGTTCAGTATGTTAGTAACCAAGTTACCCGTTTTATTTCTTTAGAATTTTGTGCTGTAGGAGCAATTATGAGTACTTTTTCTAGTTTTATAAAAAATATAAAAAAAGGTTTCACAGGAAAAAATAAAAAACCTGAAAAAGAGATTCAATCGCCCAAAATTGCAGTTGCATTATCTTCTGATGTGTCGAAGGTACCACAGAAATTAGACGATGTAAGTCTGCCTGTTTTGCGTGGTAAGTATGCCTTAGCAAAATGGCTAGGAATTTCAGCATCACGATTGACTTGGTTTACTTATGAAACCAAATATAACAGCGTATGGCACTATGTTCGCCATATTATTCCTAAACGAAATGGCGGAGAACGTGTCATTTTAGCTCCCAAAAGAGAACTTAAAGCACTACAACGCCGAGTGTTAGACGGCATCTTAAACCAAGTGCCAACATCTCCCCAAGCACATGGCTTTGTTATGCAACGCTCAATCACTACCAATGCCCGCCCGCATGTCAATAAAGCAGTGGTCATTAACCTTGACCTTAAAAATTTCTTTCCAAGTGTTACCTTGCCGCGGGTGCTTGGTATATTTCGGACATTAGGTTATAACAAAGAAGTAGCCTTAGCCTTAGCACGATTGTGTACCGAATGTGACCGCGAGGTTGGACCTCATTTGGACTCAAAATACAAGGATAAGGAATTTTTTGTAAGTGTTACTCCTCGTCATCTAGTGCAGGGTGCTCCAACCAGTCCCGCTTTATCAAATTTGGTCTGTTGGAAATTGGATAAACGCCTAAACGGTTTAGCACAAACATATCAGTTTACCTATACCCGCTACGCTGATGACTTGACTTTTTCAGGAGATGATATTCAGTACGTAGAACTCATATTAAAAGTAGCTAATGGCATTGTTCGTGATGAAGGATTTAAGGTGAATAAGGATAAAACGCATGTTTTCTACCCATCTAGCAGGCAAGTTGTAACTGGCTTGGTGGTGAATGATAAAGTTGCTACCCCACGTCAGCTGCGTCGCCAAATGAGGGCAATTATTCATAATGCTCAATTTACAGGATTAGAAGCTCAAAACTACGAACAGCATCCCAATTTCCGTTATCATCTGCTTGGCGTGGCAGAGTTTATTGGCTCTACTCACCCTGACAAGGCAGAACAGATGAAACAAATAATTCATGCTTTGCCTTCTTAAACCTTGCAATTCCTGACCTGACAAACTTGTGCATGGAACCGCACCTACAAGAAACACAAATCCGATATCAATGAGAAAACCAGCATCATATTTGACAAAAATTGTGCTTTCAGGTACCATTTTTACATGACAACACACGATACACCCGGACCTACTATTTTCCTGTGGGAGTAGATGTTTCGGTTGATGTCAAAGTGATGGATAATCCCCCCGAAGCAGATGTAATACTCTTGCGGCGTGAAGGGGATACATGGACAAATGAGCAACTGCAATATTTACCCGATGGGATTCGAGATGTGAGTGCTCAGCATGTCTTGATTGAATTTAAGTATAGCGAATTGCTCAACAAAAATAACCCATTAGCAGATGATTTGACATTGATATTGCTGAACAAATTGCCACCTGAAGAATACAATGCTTTTGTGAAGTTGTTTGCCAGTCGCAAAAAAGAGCAGAAGGTGGCGTTATCAATGTTGAATAAAGGTGTGATAAAGAAAGTATCATTCCGTGAAGATGTAATAGATTTGGGGGAACGCCTGATGAGATGTTATGTTGAGAATTTACCGATAGAAGAGCGTTTGGCTGGGTTGCAACCGGAAGAGCGTTTGGCTGGGTTGCAACCGGAGGAGGTATTAAGGTTGTACGAACCGGAGGAGATGTTAAGGTTGTACGAACCAGAGGAGAT